>JANYLL010000261.1 GCA_025357895.1 Ignavibacteriota bacterium | reverse complement strand
AGTGAATAGCCTATGATATACTTCGGGCTCTTTCGTGATGCCGACGAACTGTACATTGAAAACCGGCTGCCTACCCGATTTTACTAAAAGCTCATTGGCTTGCATAAAGGCGCCAAATGTGCCTTCTAAGGTGCTAATTGCGGCAGCGCCACGCGGAACGAGAATTGATACATGTTTCATTATGCAAATATACGGAATATTTATGTCGCAATCAACCCCTTAGAATGGCATTCTTGCACCTCACACGAATTCAGGATAATGTGGTATTTTTGTACTACATCATACTGCACTCGGACATTTCGAGAAAAGATTTAGATAAATAAAATTATGGCACATATCAATCCTCATATTAACTTCAATGGGAATGCCGAAGAAGCATTCATTTTTTACAAATCAGTATTTGGCGGAGAGTACGCAAAAGTGATGCGTTTTAAAGACCTGTCAAGCCCTGAATTTACTATAGCAGAAAATGATGCAAATAAAATAATGCACATTGCTTTGCCTATTGGCAAAAGTATTTTAATGGCTAATGACGTTCCGGAAAGTATGGGACGAACAAATGAAAACGAAAACAGGTCTAAAATATCTATTAGCGCAGAAAGTCGGGAAGAAGCCGACAGATTATTCAACGGACTTTCGGAGGGCGGACAAATTGATGGTCCCATTGGCGACAGTCCCTGGGGATCATATTTTGGTTGTTTTAGGGACAAATATGGAATTGAATGGATCGTAGATTTTGATGCAAGATATAACGAGCAAAAGTAACGGACGAAAAAATAATAGCAACAACACTAACATGAGAAAACTAAAATTACAGTCACAGATTTCATTAGATGGCTTTCATAGCGGACCGAATGGCGAACTCGATTGGATGACATGGGATTGGGATGATAAATTAAAGAGCTATGTCACAAGCCTTACGGATCCTGTAGATACTATTATTTTGGGACGTAAGATGACGGATGGATTCGTGGGATATTGGGAAAATGCGATCAAAGATCCTAATAGTCCGGAATATGGATTTGGGATGAAAATGTGCGAGACTCCAAAGGTTGTTTTTACGAAAACAATGACAAGCTCGTCATGGAAAAATACGACTCTTGCAACCGGTGATCTTACGACAGAAATAAATTTTCTGAAGAATCAGCAGGGCAGAGACATCATAGTCTATGGCGGAACTGGATTTGTTTCGAATCTTATTAAAGAAAGCTTAATAGATGAACTGAATTTGTTTATCAATCCGACGGCGATCGGAAAAGGTAATTCAATATTTGATGGAATAGATGCGAAGCAGGGATTTTCATTGAAGCGCTCCATCGGTTTTGATTGTGGTGTTGTTGCATTACAATATGTCAGGAAGGAAAATTAATTTTTATCCATTTAGTATTTACAAAGGAATATAACCATGAATCCAGTAATACATTTCGAAATGCCTGCAGTAGAAAAAAAACGCATGAGCGATTTTTATACAAAAACTTTCGGTTGGCAAACTCAGATGCTCGGTGAAGAAATGGGAGGTTATGTCGTAGTCGCTACGACTGAAACCGATGAGAACAGAATGCCCAAAAAGGCCGGGGCTATCAATGGTGGTTTTTATCAGAGAACGGATGATCCGCTTTCACATGCCCCCTCTGTGGTCATCGGAGTAGAAAACCTCGATGACCACATGAAAAAAATCATTGCTGCAGGCGGGACAATTATCAGCGAACCGATGGATATTCCGGGAGTTGGCAAATGGGTATCCTTCAAAGATACAGAAGGCAACCGCGTCAGCATGTTGCAGCCTTTGCAATAACCATTTATTGTCTCAACTATGTGGGGCTTCGTCTTCTACGCACCGTAGTTATGAATACAACAATGGAACCTGCAAAAAATATCGATGAGTATTTTGCTCTGCAACCACCAAAGACACGGGTTGCGCTTGAAAAATTGCGGCAGATAATTTTATCTATTGCACCCGATGCTGAAGAAGTGATCAGTTACGCCATGCCTGCATTCAAATATCACGGAATGCTCGTCGGTTTTGCGGCATGGAAGAATCATGTTGGATTCTATCCTTGGAATTCGCGAACGGTTGAAGCATTTAAAGAAGAGTTGAAAACGTATAGCACTTCCAAAAGCGCTATCCAATTTCTGCTACACTCGTAAAAAAAATAGTGAGAGCACGGGTGAAGGAAAATTTAGCAAAAGAAAAACTGAAAAATAATCTAAATAAAAAACAATAACGATGCAAAAAATAACCACGTTCTTAACATTCAATAATCAAGCCGAAGAGGCAATAAATTTCTATACTTCCGTTTTCAAAAATTCGAAGATCGTCAGTGTCATGAAAAATGGCAACATTTTTTTCGGCGGCACATTCGAACTCGAAGGGCAGCGATTCTTTGCGCTTAATGGCGGACCTACTTTTTCTTTTTCGCTTGGCATCTCGCTTTTTGTGAACTGCCCGACACAGGATGAAATAGATTATTATTGGGATAAACTTTCTGAAGGCGGACATCAGGATAGATGCGGTTGGCTTCAGGACAAATTCGGTGTTGCATGGCAGATCGTACCGCCGATTCTCGGAGAGTTATTGGGTGATAAAGATGCTGCAAAATCTCAAAGGGTAATGCAGGCAATGCTCAAAATGAATAAGCTCATCATTCAGGACTTGCAGGATGCTGCCGATCAAAAATAATTGTGAATCTCCCTCATACCGATGGGAGACTAATAGCATAGCCAAATCAAATATCAGCGGATGTGAATGAACGGAATGACCTTTGAAAATTTCTCGCTGGAAATCTGAATGTAGTATACTCCATCCGACAAAAATTCAAGACTCAGAGGTACAGGGATTCCGGAGCTAACTTCTATAGATTGCTCTTTTAATTTTACCCCAAGTGTGTTAATAAATTTTATATCGAGTTTGCCCGAATAAGTTTTGCTCATAAGAGAGCCGAATTCTTTTGCAGGGTTAGGGCTAAAAATCAATTCCTCCTGCTGTAGCATAGTATGATCAGTTACATCTGCTTTTCCACATGATATAGAAGTTCCAATAAGTCCCTTTGCAACAGTAGTTGAAGAAGTGATTCGTACTGCTCCGGTGCAAGGATCATCAGGCATCACTGCACTTAATGAATCGAAAATAATATCGGAGCATTCGTTCTCGATAGGATTCCATGTAAAGTTACAGAACCCTATAAGTGAATCACTGACAGCTGTGAGATCGGCAGCATCGAAATGAAGCTTCGTCCTGCCTGCCCACTGTTGTCCCGGAATATCAATTTTTTTTCCTGAAGGAGTTGTGGAGCGCTGGTATGATAGGAAAGAAATCGGGTAATGCATTACCATCTCGAGTGAAGGCATCGTGCCATTCTTTTTCAGGAAGATCGGCAAATTAATCGTTGCTCCGAATGTATTATTAATGATCTTCTTGCTTGACACAGCGTACTCAATGTGTTTCGAAGTCACATTAAATGAATCCAGGAGTGATCCGCCCGGATAGGCATAACTATCTACCGAGCCGAATGCATAGACAGTGATACCGAAAGGTAGAGAAGCTGAGATCTTGTGATCACCTTGCTCTACGCTAATTTGTGCATAGACATAATGTGATCCGGGAAACTTCTGAATGCTAAATCCATTATAGGATGTGATCGACTTTCCATCAAGTGACATATCGGTAAATCCGGATTCGCAGGTTACAATATTAATAAAGTTACCTGTGAAGGAAGTCTCATCCTGATCAACCATAAAAGTATAGGAGGTATCGAATTGTTCAAGGGGAAATACGAGGGAGTATGCTGGATCGCCATAGGCTGTCCCTCCTCCTCCGGAAGTGCCAAAACGACTGGTATGCATATACTGCCCCACTAAGATCGGAGCTGTCGAGGTTATTGAGACGGGACCGTTTAATTTTGTGATCTCATAAAAATCTCCAGCATTGAGTCTCACAACAGGAGTGCCGTTTACCGAAATTTTATTCGCATTCGTGTGGGAGACAATACGAACAAGATCAGGAAGTGATGAGGTTGCATATGGGGCGACCAGTGCTGAATACCCCCATGCAGTCACCGGAGGCATTTGCTCGACAAGATGATCGCGGCTGGTCGAACTCGAACCCTCGTTCTTAAATCCGTGAGGGATGTCAGTCCGTACATGACCGGAAAAGACCGAGACAGGCTTATCGGATTCGATAAGAGATCCTGTCAGGTCATTTGTCGTATCGGCAGCATTGCCCTGTACTAAAAACACTTCACCTCTATTGAGTTGAATGGTGAAAGGGATTCCGGCAGGACTTTGATTTGAAGTTGCAGCCTTCGGAGTGATCTTCACATTTGTTGAATTCGTTACACCCACGATCCAGAATTCAGCAGGTAAACCTACGCTGCCAACTCCATTAGGCTGCGAAGTCTGATAATTAAGAGTACGGTATTCTGTGCCGAGCACATCGACCGGAAGTGCCATGAAGGCATCGCTTGAGAATTGCTTATGGTTGATTCCATAAACGGCAATTTCATTATCTGCAATGATATGAACTCCCATACCTGAGAGTACTTGCTCATCTGTAGAAATTTCGACAGTCGGATCTCCTGGATTTTTCCCATTCGGCAGATTGATCGTTGTGACCTTCCCGGGAGTGATCGTGAAACTCTGAGTAAAACCTAATGCAGGTACTTCTACACTCCCTTGTGTAGCTATTTTGCCGGTAATAAAAAGAGCGAAAAAATTGAATGTCTCATCACCAGAACCCTGATTTTCTGCAAATGCCACGAAAAATTCTTTCCCAAGGTTATCTTTTTTCTGTGCAAATGATGCGAGCGGAAAAATCCCCGAAACAAGGAGCAAAAAACTTACCAGAATGTAAAACCTATTACTATTTTTCATGGACGTTATCACTTAAAAAAAGCTTTACAAAAGTACGATATATAAAGGAAGGATTTGTCACGGAAATGTAATAGAATTGCAAGAAGTTTGCGAAGAATTTGGTTCCGCAATTTTTCTGTACCACAAGCTATAATAATGTATGGGAACAATAACTGAGGGATATGGCATTGAATAGAATTCTACCTTAAACGATTTTACAATAATGGACACTGAATCAAGACCGAAATTAACTATCGCGCTTCTGCCGATAGACAAAGTTATGGAGTTCCTTGGCTGGTTGACGTTGGGCTTACTTTGGGGTTTTACACTTTTCAATTATTCAACTCTTCCTGATAATATTCCGACTCATTTTAATGCAGCCGGTCAAGCAGATAGTTATGGCAGCAAAGGGACCATATTCATACTTCCCATAATTGGGACTGTTCTTTTCATAGGGTTAACGGTTCTGAATATGTTTCCTCATATTTTTAATTACCCGAAAAATATCACAGTTGAAAATGCCCAGAGGCAATACAGTAATGCAATGCGGATGCTTCGATTTCTGAAATTTGCAATTGTTGCTATTTTCTTCTTACTTGTATATTTGACTTCGCAGGCAGCGGCTGTAGGAGGAAAGGGGATTGGTCTTTGGGCATTACCATTGATCCTGGGATTAATATTTATTCCATTGATATTCTTTATTATCAAGTCGTTCAAATCAACCTAAAGGGAGAATAACTATGTGGTGGATGTATGCATTATTATCAGCCGTGTTTGCAGCGTTGACGGCGATCTTCGCGAAGATCGGAATAAAAGGAGTGAACTCAGATTTGGCCACCGCAGTGCGGACAGTAGTCATCCTTTTTATTGCATGGGGTATTGTCTTCGCCAGAGGCAATGCAAAAGATATTGATCTTCTATCGAAAGAAAATATTTTATTCCTCGTTCTCTCCGGAATTGCAACCGGCTTATCATGGGTATTTTATTTCAAAGCTCTTTCGCTTGGTGACGCATCGAAGGTTGCGCCGATAGATAAATTAAGTGTGGCATTTGTCATCATTCTTGCTGCGATCTTTTTAAAAGAAGCGCTTACGATAAAGACGGCGATCGGTGCTGCGCTAATTATCGGCGGAAGTTTGGTGCTGATTTTCTGAAAAAATAATTTACTTTAACTTGATGCCGATGAATAAAATGAATCCTAAAGTTGATTGGTATTTCGACAAAAATAAAAAAAGGCAGGAAGAGATCAGGAAATTGAGAGCGATAGTTCTCAACTGCGGGCTGGACGAAGAATTGAAATGGGGCTGTCCTTACTACTCACTTGAGAAAAAAAATATCGTTCTCATCCATATCTTTAAAGAATACTGTGCGCTGCTATTCTTTAAAGGTGCCTTATTAAAGGACGCTAAGGGTATCCTTATTCAACAAACAGAGAATGTGCAGGCAGCGCGCCAGGTTCGCTTCACCTCTATTGGTGAGATCACAAAGATGGAATCCACAATAAAAGCATATATTAAAGAAGCCATTAAAGTTGAAAAAGCCGGCTTGAGAGTTGATCTGAAAAAAACTTCAGAGTTCAACATGCCTGAAGAATTCGAAGAGAAATTAAAAGGAATGCCCGCATTAAAAAAAGCTTTTTATTCGCTGACACCGGGCAGACAGCGAGGATATCTTCTATATTTTTCTTCTGCCAAACAGTCCAAAACCCGTGAAGCAAGAGTGGAAAAATATTTAGAACAAATTCTGGCGGGGAAGGGATTAGAAGATTAGTATTTTCGACTATAAAAACATCTGTCTCAAAACTATCACTTTGTACTCAACCTGAAAATATAGAATATGGAAACCAATAGCGTAACATTACACAGAGTTATCAAAGCACGCCGGAAAAAGTGTATCGCGCTTTTACCGAACCGATGGCAATGGCAGCCTGGCTTCCACCATACGGATTTTTATGCACCGTACAACAATTTGAGCCGCATGTTGGCGGCAGTTACAAAATGACCTTTACTAATTTTACAACAGGCAATGGGCATTCTTTTGGCGGAAAATTTTTAGAAATAAAACCGAATGAATTCCTGAAATATACTGATGTATTCGATGATCCGAATATGCCCGGTGAGATGGTCACCACCGTCTGGCTAAAAAAAGTAATGGTCGGCACAGAACTCAAAGTCACGCAAGAAGGCATTCCTGCTATGATACCCACAGAAATGTGCTACCTTGGCTGGCAGGATTCATTAGAAAAATTAATAAAATTAGTTGAACCTGTGATTCCACAGCCGTAAAACCAAACACATTGATCATTTCTCTTACGCAGATGTGAAGGTGAGGATTAATCCTCACCTTCTCCGAACTTTTCCTCCTGAAATAAAATTTAGTTGCTTGTATTAAATATAATATGCTACACCTCAAACGAAAGAAGCAAACATATACCAACTATAAAAAAAATACGACTGTAGAAGGACGAATTGCGAAATATACTGGTTGGTTGGCATTTTCTACTATACTGCTTTTTATAGCTACTGTTTTTCTTGCCTATTTCGGATTTAAGCAAGTTGAAGTTAGCCGTGTCTCACTTAATGATCAACGCATTTATGATAGCATTCAAATTAGTAAAATTGAATCTCAACTGGGCATATCTCGGGAAACTATGCAACGCCAATTGCGAGCTTATGTTTATATTGATGTCGCAATGGGGGATGCCGAAAAAATTAATAAAAACCTTTACGAATCTGCGATTCTATTTAGTATAAAAAACTCCGGTCAGACACCTGCCCATAATTTGACTTATATTTTTAAGGATACGATTATTGATTTTCCTTTCACTGATAAGTATCCACAGATTGGAGAATTCCAAAGGTCAAGCCATACGATTCTCAACCCCGGACAAATACCGTTGCCAATTCCCATTGCGATGAAAAGGATCACCGACAACCCTAAATTCGAGCTTTTGAAAAGAGGTAAGGCATTTCTTTATTTCTATGGCAGAATACAATATATTGATATTTTTGAAAATAAAAAATTTATAAAATTTGGATTTTATGCCATCGTAAATGAAGCGCAGAATTTTTCTATTTATTCCGCACAGGATGAAATGGAAGGCGATTAAAACATTAAATTAATAAACATATTAGTCATTTACAATTTTTATCCCAATGCAAACAGATTCTTTCCATTATTCCGTAGTCGATCATATCGTGCGCATTCGTTTTGCGCGGCCGAAGACACTTGGCTCGCTGACCTTCAAAGTCTATCGTGATCTTGCCGATCTGATGTATTCATTGCGTTCGGATGACAATGTAAAAGTTGTCGTCATCGAAGGGGAGGGCAAAGGCTTTTGCTCCGGCGGCGATGTGCACGAGATCATCGGCGATCTTTTTGCGCGCGACGTTAAAGGCTTGCTCGAATTCACACGCATGACAGGTGAACTCATTATTAATATGCGTCAGCTTGAAAAGCCGATCATTGCTTCGATCAATGGCATTGCCGCTGGAGCGGGTGCAGTGATCGCACTTGCATCGGATTTCCGAATTCTTGCTAAAGAAGCAAACATTGCTTTTCTTTTTCAGAAGGTGGGACTCACTGCTGCCGATATGGGTGCGGTATTTTTGCTTCCAAAAGTTGTCGGGCTTGCTCATGCAACGGAGTATCTTATGCTCGGCGATAAAATTTCGAGCGATGAAGCATTCCGTGTCGGACTTGCAAATAAAGTTGTTGATCTCGCTGAGCTTGAACATGAAACCATGGCACTTGCAAAACGTTTGGCTGAAAGCGCATCGCTTGCCCTCGGACTCACGAAGCGCCTGATCAATAACGAATGGCTGATGGATATTACAAGTGCGATCGAGCAGGAAGCAACGGCGCAAGCACTGATGATGCAGACAGGAGATCATAAAGAATTCTTCGAAGCATTCAAAGCAAAACGTAATCCAAAATTTACAGGAAAATAAATTGAAGCAGTTAATAGTTATAAGCGCACCTTCAGGAGCAGGGAAGACAACGATAGCAAAACGCATCCTTGCTGCGCATTCGGATAAACTGACATTCAGTATTTCTGCAACGACTCGCACTATGCGCGAAGGCGAACGCGATGGAGTTGATTATTACTTCCTCACAAAAGAAGAATTTCTTCAGAAGATGAAAGCAAATGAACTCATCGAGTACGAAGAAATTTTTGGAAATTATTATGGGACTCTTGTTTCAGAGATCGAACGCGCAAGATCACAAAATAAAAGCTTGATTTTTGATATTGATGTGAAAGGCGGAATTTCTATTCGCACCCGATATCCGAATGACAGTTTGCTGATCTTCATCGCGCCGCCATCTATGGAAGAATTATATATCCGACTCATGGGTAGGGGAAGTGAAAACTCGGATACGATAGACCGCCGTCTTGCAAGAGCAGAGATGGAAATGGAGAAGAAAGAAGTGTATGATAATTTAGTAATTAATGACGATTTGGATGTTGCCACAAAAGAGGTAGAGTCTCTCATTTTTCCAAATACTAAAGTTTTTTGATTTTTTTGAACCTCTTGGCTCTAAAACCTGTTTCATACCTCCTAATTATAAAAGGATAAAAACATGGGTATTGTACCGGTAGATCTCGAAAAAATGACTAAACAAGGCGAGACGCTGTATCAGGCGATCTCTATTACAGCCAAACGCGCCCGCCAGATCAATGACGAGATCAAAACCGAGTATATGGCTCGTATTTCCACGCTCGTCCCTATGGAAGAAGAAGACGACGAATTTGAAACCACAAATTTTGACCAGATGCGCATCTCTATCGAGATCGAAAAGCGCGGCAAACCTACATTAGAAGCTCTGAAAGAATTTCAGGCAGGAAAGTTAGAATACCGTTTCCGCGAAGTTGATCCTAATCAATAGATAATTTACCCCTCGGTTTTTATCATTCTTAGCTTTTTATTATAAGTATACTATAGTATAGTTTAACCCAAAATTTTCTTTGGCGTCTATGTTGTAATTTCCCTCTCTGACTGCATACCCATTTTTGTAAGGGTTTCACTATAATTATCGTATATTTGCATTAAAGTAGGATATAGGTATTGCTAAAAAGACATGCAACCTATCATTCATCAGTTCTTAAATAACATTTTTTTAACTCTATTCCTAACGGACATGAAACGAATTACACTTTTTCTAATACTGACTCTTCTTATCGGATCAGCCGGTATCCTCAATGCACAAGTTGCCCGTCAGTTTGGCGCTCGTCGTATTGTCTTAGATAACAATGATAATATTCCTGCGAATAATATCTCGATCATTGATGTCAATGGTTCACTCGGAATCGATAATACAGGTTTTGCAAGCGGCACCTATCCCAATACCAATGCACTTATGACACTGCTTGCCGGTGCGAAGACAACGAACTTGCGCATTGACGGCGGCGCAACATGGGGAATAGATGTTGTCAATACGAATAATTCGTTACGCACATCCGGCTCGAATATTTTTGGTGACGGTGTTGGCAATGATGCAACAACCGTAAACATAAGCGGCACAGGAAACCTGACGCTCAATGGAATAGCAATTCCTGCTTTACCAAGTCCGCTATCCAATCTTCTATATTTGAACGGAAGCAATCAGGTTCAGCAAACTCCCGGTGGAGTGAACGTCGTTACCGGTAGCGGAACATTGAACACCGTTCCGCTTTGGACGCCGAATGGTAATCAACTTGGAAACTCGATCCTGACACAGCCAACCACGTCTACGATGGTGATCACTCCTACTGCAGGTGGTACAAATGTACTAACGGTTAATGGCTCGGCAACATCAACGGCGATTAAGATCAACGCAAACGGTGGTAATGGTATCTTTATTGATCCTGCTACTATTGGTTTGCAAATGGATGCCACCGGCACAGGTATTAGTTATGTAAACAGCAATCCGACTACCGGTATCAGCCTCCGCGCTGCTACTACCGGTATTAGTTTTGCGAACGCTCCGACAACCGGATTGCTCGTTCAGGCAACGGGCACGGGTATGAGTATCGGTTCTACTACTCAGCCGACAACCGGAGCTACAATCACTGCTACAGGAACCGGCGTTCTTGTTAGCAGCACTCCTGCAATGACAAAAGGAGTAAACGTAGATATGACTTTAAATCCCGTTACAACGCCAAATTCTGCCGCTTTTACAGCCTCGATCACCGGTACTCCGGGAGCGAATCTTTTTGGATATAATGCAAATGTTTTCACGACAAATGCAGCTGCTACCGGTTTTGGATGTACGACAAATGTGAACGGAACGGGGAATACGAACGGCGTCTTTGCATCAGCTACAAGTAATGGAAGTGGTACAGTAAATGGTGTTTTTGGATCTGCTAATGCAGCTGGAGGAGCAAGTGGATTTCTTAATGGCGGTACATTCTCAGCGATAGGAGTTGCTACTTCTAATCAAGTGACGGGAGTGAGTGGCAATGCCTCAGGCGTCAACGGCAATCTTGCTGTCGGAGGTTCGTTCGGTTCGACAGGGACTTCCACAGGAAATACCATCGGAGTCAGTGGTACAGCAACATCTTCCGGTGCCGGTTTTTTGGGGACCATAGCCGGAGTGAGCGGCACTGCCTCATCATCAGGGGCTTCGAGTGCCAATATTTATGGGGGTAACTTTTCAGCAACTGCCGGACCAAATGCTCAGATTGCCTGGGGAGTGAACGCAAATGCTACCGGTGTCTTCTTTGGCGGTTCACAAGCATTAGGCGGAGTATTCATAGCTTCTGGTGCAAGTACTAATATTGGAGTTCTTCCAATTGTCACGAACGCAACAGGTACGAATATAGGTGTAGGTATTCAATCGCAGGGCGCTGGTTCAATAGGTATGCGTGTAGGTACTTCATTCGTTCCAAATACTGGGATAGTTATAACCAACGCTACTACAACAGGCATTAGCATTGCTGGTGCTCCAACAGCACTTTCAGTTACCAATGGAAATATCGCCTATGGGACAGTCCTCAATTTTATTGTTTCCGGAAACACAATTCCTGCCGGATGGACTGTGGTCGATGTTGGGAATAACGGTGTCGCAGCTTCAGTGGCAACGACTACGCTCCCGGTTGCAGCAGTCAATGGACAAGTCTGCTATATCACCACCGAAGATCCCGACGGTGTCAAGATAGTCGTCGGACTTTCCAGCGTGACATTATCGAACGCTGAAGTCGGTATGTTCATGTTCATCAATGGTACCTGGAGATTAGAGCATTAATTCTTTTTGTAGGGCATTCGTGAAACGAGTGCCCGCAAAGTTAAACTTTAAGAATTCTCAACTTATTACAAAAGGAATACATAGTGAAAAGATCTAAAAATTTTCTTATTCTGACGTGTTTGTTACTGATGCCATTTGCGGCAAATGCGCAATCGTTACAGAATCAAATACGTACAGAAATAAATTCGGTCTCTAATGATATCAGATCGGGTAGTCATGCCGGTAGTTTTAATTACCGGACGGCAAATGCTGTGGAAATGGTAGCAGCTTCTAATCCAAGTCTGGCTATCACCTGGACTCCGGCTTTTATTTATCCGAATAATCATTCACTTCAAAATATTACTGTAACAAATTCTCTTTCGGGAGGATCTTCACCTTCAGTATTTTTATTATCGGTTGTTAGTAATGAACCTGATGCCGGTACAGGTGGCGGCGATGTTCCCAATGATATTCAAGGAGCGACGACCGGAGTGAATACAACTTCGTTCCAATTAAGATCAGAGACATCACCTGATGCACCGTACGGAACAGGCAGATATTATACAGTTACATACCGTGTAATAGATGGCGCATATCTTCGCGATACAACGTTTGCTATTCCGGTGCTTCGCTCTCCGGGGCGAGTAGACCCTTTCATGAATACTGCTGCAGCAACTGGCTCAGTAAAGCTTGACGTTGCTCCAAGTCCGAACCCGGTGATAACTACAGGTACGATTCAATACACGCTTAGCGGCGGTCCTGCTGCTCAAGTGCTTTTAGTAATCTCCAACAATGTTGGGAAATGGGTTCGCAATCTTGATCAGGGGTTAAAAGCACCCGGAACATATACCCTCACATTCGACGGCAATGCTGCTGATGGAACACCGCTGCCTAATGGTGTATATCCGTATCAGCTTACCGTTGGCGCTCCTTATAATTCGCTCAATACAGGTGTCATCATTATTAATCGCTTTGGAGGCGGTGGTGGCGGAGGCGGCTAAACGCCTAGAAATAAAATCTATTAAAATTAATTTTTTAGACGAAACTCATTCCGAGGGACGTCGTTCAATAAAACCCTGCCAATTCGGCAGGGTTTTTTATTTCGGAATTTTTAGGTAAAGAATAACAATATTTTTGTTGCGTTGTAATATATTCGTATATTGTCCGTGATTTAGTATATCATTTCCACAGATTTTCTTAATAATAAAAAACACACCCATGAAATACTTGGCCACAGTTCTTATTACATTGATAATGCTTTCGGGTTTTTCTCAAGCAACTGCGCAGCAGCAACACACACTTCAGGTTGATGATGGAGCAGGACATTATTCGCTCATTAAAGGATCTGCTACCGGTGGCACATATACCTTACCTACCGGAGGCGGGACGATCATGACTTCGACCTCGCTGAGTTTTGCAGATTTTTATGCGTTGATGCCGGCAGATAATGCTGCAACTGTTGCAATAGGGGCTGCAGTGCAGTTTCCCCAAAATGGACCTGCTGACGGATCGGCATCGATCAGCCGACTTTCAAATTCTACATTTAACTTATCTACTATCGGCACATATGAGGTTCAATTTCAGGTAAGTGTGTCAGAAGCGGGTC
>JANYLL010000255.1 GCA_025357895.1 Ignavibacteriota bacterium | reverse complement strand
GGTGGAAGTATCTTCGACACGTTCTTCGGTGGCGGAGGTCAGCAGCGTGGACCAAGCGGGCCGGAGCGCGGTACCGATCTTCAGATCCGCTTACCCTTAGCACTTGAAGAAATCGCAGAAGGAATTGAAAAGACAATAAAGATTCGTCATTTTCGTAAATGCAGCACATGTACCGGTAGTGGTGCGAAACCCGGCTCATCTGTTCAAACTTGTGCTACATGTAATGGACAAGGTCAAGTGCGCCAGGTTCGCTCGATGGGATTTGGGCAATTCGTAAATGTTGGTCCATGCCCTACCTGCAGCGGCGCAGGCACGATAATTAAAGAAAAGTGTATTGCATGCTCGGGCGAAGGCAGGGTACAGGAAGAAAGCACGTTGAAGGTAAAGATACCTGCCGGAGTCAGTGACGGAAATTATTTAACCATGACCGGACAGGGGAATGTCGGAAGACGCGCCGGTCCCGCAGGTGATACGATTGTCGTGATCGAAGAGCTTGAGCATGATATTTTTGTGCGTGATGGTGATGATGTCATTCTTGATCTTGACATTACATTCCCACAGGCAGCATTAGGCGCAGAGATCGAAGTGCCTACGCTGAGCGGACGCGCACTCTTAAAAATTCAAAGCGGAATAAAATCCGGGACGATCTTGCGTATGCGCGAAAAGGGAATTCAGCACTTAAACCGTCATGGCAAGGGTGATGAACTTGTACGTGTAAATATAGTAACGCCATCAAAGTTAACGAAGGAAGAACGTACGCTGATCGAAAAACTTTCGAAGGAAGAGCATTTCAGGGGAGTGGATGATGAGCCTGAAAAGTCAAAATCAAAAAAGAATAAAGAACCGAAGGCTGAAGAAGCAGGGTTATTTAATAATTTAAAGAGCATGTTTTCGTAATGTCGCTCCATGATTTCTTTCAAAAAGTAAAGGGCAAAACCAAGGCAGGGGTCTTGCAGCTTTTTACGCCGAAAGAATTCAAAGCATTGTTGATGTTTCTTGGAATTGGTTTTGCTGTTCTTCTCTTTCGTGGGGGAAAAGAATTATTTTATACAATCTATCCTCCTGCAATTCCAAATGAGATTGCTCTTCGCGAAGCTCGCAATGATAGCGTTTTTGCTGCACTCTCAAGAAAAGTAATAAACGAAGACTCATTAAAATTTTCTATTCCTGAAGATTCAGTAGTTTCGCAAGAAAGGAGTATTGCAGTTTATGAAAATAAAAAATCAAAAAAGAATAAAGAACCGAAGGCTGAAGAAGCAGGGTTATTTAATAATTTCAAGAGCATGTTCTCATAATGTCTCTCAATGATTTCTTTCAGAAAGTAAAGAGCAAAACCAAGGCGGCGATCTTGCAGCTTTTTACGCCGAAAGAATTCAAAGCGTTGTTAATGTTTCTAGGAATTGGCTTTGCCGTTCTTCTCTTTCGCGGCGGAAAAGAATTATTCTTTACAATCTATCCTCCTGCAATTCCCAATGAAATCGCATTACGCGAAGCACGTAATGATAGTGTATTTGCAGCACTATCGCGAAAAGTTATCAATGAAGATTCTTTGAAATTTTCTATTCCTGAGGATTCTGTTGTTTCAAAGGATAAGGGCATGGCAGTGTATGAGAATAAAAAAGCTAAAACGCTGATCCCACATAGCATCCCGATTAATAAAGCAGATGAAGATGTCTTGGTAAAATTACCGGGTGTCGGAAAAGTCACAGCGCAGCGAATTCTTACCTACCGCTCGAAACGCGGCGGCTTCCGCAATCTCCGCGAAGTAATGAATATCCAAGGCATCGGCGAAAAAAAATTCAAGGAGATGGAGACGTATTTACGCTTAGACTGATGCGCATAATCTCCGGAAAATATAAAAGTCGAAAACTCATTGCACCCAAAGGCGACACCACTCGTCCAACATCTGATCGTGCGCGAGAATCACTTTTCAATGTTTTGCAAAATCTTGTTGATTTTGAAGGGATGAATGTCCTCGATCTTTTTGCCGGCAGCGGTGCTTTTGCATTCGAAGCTTTGAGTAGAGGAGCAAGTCATGCGACACTCATCGAGCAAAATCGGAAAGTTATCGAAACGATAAAAGAGAATGCTTATGCTTTAGAAGTTGATTCGCAGTCCGATATCATTCAAAAAGATGTTTATTCTTGGCTTGGGGATAGCCTCCCCCCAACCTCCTCCTTAAAAAGGAGGGGGAGTTATGATTTAATTTTCGGCGACCCGCCTTATGACGATCCTGCGACTCTGAAAAGCCTTCCATCTGCTATTTTTTCCTCAAGGCTCTTAACGCCGGATTCTCTTGTTATAGTGGAACATCGGACGGGAAGCCATGTGGTGATTCCAACCGATGCAGAACTTATTCGCGAATTAAGCGCCGGAGAGGCGGTTTTTTCATTTTTGAAGGAAAAATAGAGTGTTATTCTTAACGGAGCAAATAACCGCTGAAAGCGATTATTTGTGTTGTGAAGAATCCCTTGACATATAGCAGATATCCAGTCTGCCACACATCACGGGATTCTTTGCTTCGCTCAGAATGACGTAAAGATATGCCAAAAACCCGCAAAGCGATCTACCCCGGAACATTCGACCCGATCACCAATGGCCACCTGGATATCATTGGGCGCGCTGGCGAGCTTTTTGACGAGGTTATCGTGGCTGTCGCTACCAATAGCTCAAAAAGTCCCCTTTTTAACGAAATGGAGCGAATGGAGCTTTGCAAAGCAGCGATTGCGGAAGTTATGCCTTCGGCAAAAAATATTTCAGTAGATTCTTTCGAAGGATTGCTTGTTGATTACGCCCGTGAACAAAAAGCAATTGCGATCGTAAGAGGCTTGAGAGTATTGAGCGATTTTGAATATGAATTTCAGATGGCGCTGATGAACAGAAAGCTCGAAGATATCACGACGGTTTTCTTAATGCCCAATGAAAAATATACATACTTAAATTCTACGATCATCCGCGAGATCGCAAAATACGGAAGCGATATTTCGGGTTTTGTACCTGAATGCGTGAGAAAAGAATTGGAAGAGAAATTTAAGAAAAATTAGTGTCATTGCGAGGAGTCGCATAGCGGCGACGAAGCAATCCCTTGAGGCGATCGGTAAAGTTTACATTCTGCAAAACAAAAGGGGATTGCTTCGTCGGGCTAAAGCCCTCCTAGCAATGACACGATAACTACTAAAAGAATGCTATTAACAGAAATAGAACACCGTCTTTCAAAACGGATGGACCATTGCGAAGAAGCGGTAACGCTGAAGATCGCAGCGCGTGCGATGGCGCTTCGCAAAAGTGGCAAGGAAATTGTAAGCCTCTCCACAGGCGAACCTGATTTTCCTACTCCGGATAATATCAAGCACGCAGCGATCAAAGCGATCGAGCAGAACTTTACAAAATATACTTCTGCC
>JANYLL010000229.1 GCA_025357895.1 Ignavibacteriota bacterium | reverse complement strand
GCCCGGAGTGGAGGAGATTGCGAGGGTGATTGAGAAGGTGTTAGCGTTTTGAAATGTTAGACTGTAAAAGTAATACGGTCTAGACGGTTTTATTCATAGCTGCAAAGAGTTTGTAGGGAACAAGACGTTTTTCTTTTCGTTACATAGAAAACACGACAAGATGACAGAGAATGATAATTTAGATAAGAAATCAATCCGCCTTGTACAAGGACAAGGAGCGGATTTTGAGGAGCTTGCTTCAGATTGTGTTTGCTTTGCAAATTCTGGAGGCGGGAAAATTTTATTAGGAATAGAAAATAGTGATACAAGCCCACCACCTGAACAAAAAATAGACCATGAGCTTGTTGAAAAAATCCGAAAAAGAATTTCCGAATTAACAATAAATATTACGACCTCAGGAAAAATAATTACGGATCAAAATGGCGGTGAGTATTTAGAGCTTTCGATAGCGAATTGTTCATCCATTGCATCAACTTCAAAAGGTAAGTATTTAATTAGAATTTCAGATAAATGTACTCCCGTCTTACCGGAAGATTTAAGTAAACTATACACTGATAAACCATCATTTGGGTGGGAAAATCGAACTGATCAAAAAGTATCTCGAAACGCGATTGATTCGGAAAAGAGAACATTTTTTTTAAATCAAATTAATGAATCTATTCGTGTAGGTACTTTCATTAAAGAAAAATCTTTTGATGAGCTATTAGATTATTATTTAATGGCAAAGGGTGATTTTCTAACAAATATTGGTGTACTGTTTTTAGGTAAAAGGTCTGACCGTGCTCAATTAGAATATGCTCCTGTAATTCAATTCCTAAAATTTGATGAGTATGGAGATCGTATTAATAAAATTGTCTGGGATGATTTTTCAAAAAATCCTCAGGAATTAATTACCGCGGTTTGGACGGAAATTCCAGATTGGAAGGAGGGTATTGAAATTTCGGATGGTTTATGGAGAAAATTTATTCCAAATTATGAAGAAGAAATTATTCGCGAATTGCTTGCTAATGCCTTAGTGCATAGACCATACACTACTCGAGGTGATATTTTTATTAATCTTTACCCTGATAGACTTGAAGTTCATAACCCTGGATTGTTGCCTATGGGTGTTTCTCCTTCAAATATCCTTCACAAAACGGTAAAACGAAATGAGCATCTTGCTAAAATTTTCTACGATATTGGTCTTATGGAAAGGGAAGGCTCGGGCGTAGATAAGATTTTTGAGATTCTTTTAACAAATGGAAAGCAAGTACCTGAAATCAATGAGGGACAAGATCGAGTCATAGTTACTATTAAACGTCATATTCTAAATGATGAAGTTGTAAGATTGGTTAATCGTGCAAATGAAGAATACCAGTTGCGGCAAAAAGAAATTATTTGTCTTGGACTAATTGCACAGCATTCATCGCTTTCTGCTTTAGAGTTTGCGCGTATATTGAGTTTTCAAGCATTACCTCAACAGAATGCAATTCGTCATTGGGTGGGGAGACTTCTCAGCAATGAATTGATTTTAACAAAAGGCAAAAAAAAGGGAGTCGAATATTTTGTAAACCCAGAATTTCTAAGGAAGATTCATTTTAAGGGAAAAACAAACTTAAAAAAAATCCAAGATCATCGATTAAAAGAACTTATTTATCAGGATATTAATACCTACCCAAATGCTTCTCTCGGTGAAGTGAATCAACGCATAGGTTCTGAAATACCATATCGAAAAATTCAAGTTCAACTTTATGGGATGGTTGAATCTGGAGAACTTATAAGAACCGGACAACGTAAATGGGCTAGATATTCTATATCTGAAAACCTGTGAAAAAACAGTACAAAATTAAAAAAAATAATTATAAACTTGTAGATACAGCGTGAACGGATGCCATTTTTGATTTATTTGGGAGTTTATTAGGCTTTTTTAATAAATTGTTAAATACATTTTTGTGTGAATAAACACCCATATATCTAAAGAAATAAATTTTATGACACTTAAAACCGGAATATTCCTTATCGTTCTTATTATCGCATTTGGCGGAATAATCTATAATGCCAAGCGGCTGCTGGATTTTTTGCGCGTTGGTAAATGGACTGATCGTTTCGATAATATACCGGAGCGGCTGCGGCGGACATTTGTGATCGCCATCGGGCAATCCAAGATCATGCGCGATCCTGTAGCTGGTCCCATTCATGTATTTATCTTTTGGGGGTTTTTGGTTCTGGTTTTTGCCGTGATCGAATCCATTGGCGAAGGAATATTCGGTAGATTCTCACTTTCCTTTTTTGGCGGATTGTATTCGGTTATTTCGGTATCCCAGGATATTTTTATTGCTCTGATCATCATCGGAGTTCTTGGCGCACTTTGGAGGCGGATCGTTACGAAGGTAAAACGATTGCAAGGCGATGAACATGAGAAAAAAGATGCGCAGCTTATTCTTTATACGATCACCCTTATTGTCGTTGCGCTGCTTATAACAAATGCAACACGAATTGCAACCGGCGGAATTTATCCGAACGAAGTTCGCCCGCTGGCAAACTGGCTTGCCGGATTTATGTGTCCATGCGATAAGACTCTCGTTTGGTATGAAGGATTCTGGTGGGTGCATATTGTTGCCGTCCTTGGCTTTATGAATTACCTTCCCTATTCTAAGCATCTGCATGTGATGACAAGTATTCCGAATGTGTATCTCTCCGATCTAAAGAAAAAAAATTATCTCAAGCCGATCAACTTCGAAGATGAAACGCTGAGCCAATATGGCGCGAAAGATATTGAGGACCTCACGTGGAAGCAGCTTCTCGACGGCGATACATGTACGCACTGCGGCAGATGCACATCGGTATGTCCGGCGAATATTACGGGCAAAGTTCTTGATCCGCGATTTATCATTATTGCCACACATCAGCGGATGCTCGATAAAGCTCCGTATAAAATTTCTGAAGGTGCGTATGGGTTTGAATCATGGGAAGATGCAATAGCCGGAAATCCGCAGATCACGAATCACGAACCACGAATTACGAATCACGAAACCGCAAGTACACTTTTAGGAATGAAAGCAAACTTGACACAAGAAGAAGTATCAAGTAAAAATTTCATCGGTGATTACATTCCGCAGGAAATGCTTTGGCAATGCACAACCTGCCAGGCATGCATGACAGAATGCCCGGTAATGATCGAGCACGTTGATGAGATCGTCGATCTGCGCCGCAATTTAGTGATGATGGAAGCAAGCTTTCCGCCCGAATTGCAATCGGCATTCAGCTCAATGGAAAATAATTATTCGCCCTGGGCATTCTCTCCGAGTGAGCGAGCCGATTGGTCGCATGGGATGGGGATTGAGACGATGGCGGAATATCAGTCCACAGTTGACAGTAAACAGTTGACAGAGAAAGAAGATATGATTCTATTTTGGGTTGGCTGCGCCGGTTCTTTTGACGCTCGGGCAAAAAGTATTACGAAAGCATTTGCAGAGTTAATGCAGATCGCAAAGATCAATTTCAAAATATTAGGCACGGAAGAAAAATGCACCGGCGATCCAGCTCGCAGAATGGGTAATGAGTACTTAGCGCAAACACTGATCAAAGAAAATGTCGAGACGCTCAATCGCTATAACATTAAAAAAATTGTAACGACTTGTCCGCATTGTTTCAATGCGATAAAAAATGAATGGGGTGATTTTGGAGGAAGGTATGACGTCGTTCATCATACGGAATATGTGAATGAACTTCTTGCAAGCGGAAGTCTTGTGATAACAAAAGATCTCGAAGAGCGCGTAACGTATCATGATTCCTGCTATCTTGGAAGGTCGAATAATATTTATGATGCTCCGCGCGCAACGCTTGAATCTATTCCGGGACTTGAGATCATCGAGATGGATCGCAGTAAATCCAAAGGACTATGCTGCGGCGCCGGTGGCGGACAGATGTGGATGGAAGAAACGCAAGGCAAGCGCATTAACATTGAACGCACCGAAGAAGCTCTTGCAACAGAAGCAAAAACTATTGCCTCTGCCTGTCCCTTCTGTATGACGATGATGACCGATGGAGTTAAAACAAAAGAGCAATCGGATAATGTGCGGGTGAGGGATATTGCGGAGATATTATTGGAAGTGGTGAAATGATGAAATATTTCTCATCAATTTTTATTAAACATTTCTTTGTCTGAATGTGTCTATTAGGCATAGACAATTATTATTGGAAAATGAAAACAAAATATTTTTATTTATTTGCAGTATTTACTATTGCCTTGGTCTTAAATAGCTGCGGACCTTCTCTTGAAGAGCAGCGCACGGAGATCGAAACATCAATGAAAAGCTGGATCGGAAAATCCGAGAATGAGCTTGTTGCGAAATGGGGACCGCCATCGAATACCTATAAACTTTCTGATGGAAGCCGTGAGCTAACATATATCTATAGACATACAACCTCATCTCCGGGTTATGCATGGAGAGATTACTGGGGTAATCTCCACTTCTCACGTCCGCGCCGCAATCAATCGAAAACCGAGCGTGGTTTTACGATTGATCAATCAGGTACGATCATGGCTTATAGGTGGGAAGGATTTTAGTGGAAGAGAAATCTCCGCGATCTCGTTTTGCGTTGCTTGCTTACATTGCAGTAATTGCTTTCGGTACCTGCTATACCGTACTTTTTTTTATTCTGAGCATTCCGCGTCTTCTCTATCCTTATGAGATAGAATTTTTTGAGGGGACGGCGCTCGAACATGCGCTCAGAATTTTTCAGGGCAAACCGGTTTTTACCTCTCCGAGCATTTTATTCGTCAATCTCCAATATCAGCCGCTTTTTTATTACGCTACTGCAGGGGCTATGCATATATTCGGGATAAATTATTTTTCCGGCCGAATAGTCTCCTTCAGTTCTGCGATTATTTGTGCGATCATTATCTTTTATATCATTCATAAAGAAACGCGCCTATGGATCTATTCCTTTGTCGGAGTTTCGCTTTTCTTTGCAGCATACGGCATAACAGGATACTGGTATGAATTGGCACGTGTTGATACGTTGATGCTGCTTTTTCTTCTTGCTTCGATTGTCTCGCTTCTTTTTTGGAAGAATAGATTCATGATTATTCTTTCCGCGCTTTTTCTGGTGCTCGGTTTTTTTACAAAGCAGCAGCTATTTTTTTATTTTGTACCGGCTTTCATCTGGCTTTTCATACTTGATAAACGCAGTGCAATTATTTTCGCAGCCTCATCGCTAATGTTTCTTACTGCTGGATTTTGTCTATTCACTCTTGATAGTGGCAGGTGGTATTTTTATTTTACTTTTACTCTTCCTGCCGCCCTTGGTGCGGAGCTCCATTTGGATAGAATGTGGGGCGGTTTGGCC
>JANYLL010000210.1 GCA_025357895.1 Ignavibacteriota bacterium | reverse complement strand
TCCCGGATTGCTCGTCAAGTCAAGCACGAGACCGTTGTTCGCGCCGACAATAGCTGTAGGCAGAACCCAGTCCAGTCCGTTACCTGCAGCATTGACACGCTGTAAGTAACCGGGAGCACCTGTACCAGGCGCACCAACTGTAGGTCCGAACGATAAGCTTCGTTCGATATTATTGTTTGCATCCAGGAACAGCGAATAGTTAGTATTTGCTGTTGGAGTCGGCGCCTGATCCCAGGAATAGAAATCCGGGCTTGCAGCAACACCTGCTTTAGCGCGTAACTGAACGTAGCTCGGAGTCGGACCGCCCGTTGATAACCTCGTTTGTTGTGTAACAAGCGAAGGAACCTGAGCGAACACGTTTCCGGCAAGTCCGATACTCAGCACGACAAGCCATGCGAATACCGTCTTTAATTGATTATGTCTCATTGTTTGTATGGTTAGGTTAAGTAAAATACAGAAATAAATTTATACACTACACAAAAAATTTATGGATTAACGACTAAGTACGTAATGAATCCGGAATCCGTCGGATATGCTGCCGAGAATTGCACGGTGAATGCGTCCTTCTTAATATCAGTAACCATCGTACCGACGATTACAGAAAATCCTGTCGAATCGAATTGCGAAATGGTGATGCTTGAATTCGGCCGACAGCTGACTGAAGGTGAAAGATTTACCGTCAAAGAAGTGGTACCTTGCGGCACAGCTACTCTTCCGGCATACGAACTTCCTCCGGATGTTGAACCCGAAAGTCTATTCGCTTCAACGATACCCGTTCCTATTGGATGTAAGTATGAAGTATCACCGACCTGTAGGTTTTGTCCGGTATTGATTCCGGATGTGATCTGGCTGAACGATACAGATACACTTGGCGGCAGAGCTGTTTGCCATGTCATTACTCCTGCACTATTGACTGAAAGCAGAGCATCCACAGGCTGCAACACAGCAGGCAGAGTGTAGTCAATATTCTTACTTTGTGCTTGAGCTTTAAATGATGTATAGTTAGTTTTTCCGGGTAGAAATGGCTCAGCCATCCGAAGTTCGCTGGCCGTTCCACCATTACTGAGCATCATATTACCGGAAAGATCGAGCATGGTACTCGGAGTAACTGTTCCGACTCCGATACGAGCGCCATCATTATAGAGAAAAGTATTCGACACCCAGTTTTTCCCGTCATGGCGAAGCGTAGCACCGAACGTACCCGGCGGCAATCCGATCAGTGTTGTAGAGATTACATTATTACCATTCGCATCCGTCGTGATGATAACCCCTGTACCTCCTTTGATCGCTGTCGTATCATCTTTTCCGGGCGACCACTTCGTACCGTCCCATTTCAGGACTTGGTTTGTGAGCGCCCCCATCTGATTGATCTTATCCCCTGTCACAGCCCCTGTCACAATTTTATCTGTCGTTACGGAATTACGCGCAAGCTTTCTTGTACTGATCGACGTATCTGCAACTCCAAGTGTCACTATAGGACCGCTGGCATTTTGAATTGCGATGGTACCATCGAGGTTTTGAATTGTTTGAATTCCATCCGGCAGAGCAGAGATCGTGATAACTTTTCCGACTTGCGTTACTTTTGCAGTACTATCGCCGATTATTCGAATTGGTCCGTCCACTTCGTTTATACTCGTAACAACTCCCTTAGCATCCGAAGAAATATAATTAGCACGTTCGGCAACTTCAGCATGCAAAGCGTACGGTACAGATGTAAGCGCCGTACGGGGCACCATTTCGGCACCCCCATCGACACTGATACCCAACCAGTATTGTTTGCTAAAGTCTATTGCCATAGGGATCGGAGTTTGACCTCCGATAATTACAGAAAAAAGTCCGTTATTTGTCTGCGTTTCGATAGATTCGTTATAAATATCAATTGGTGCTCCGGGCAAATCATAAAGAGCGATCTTTATGACATGCTTGCCGTTCGAAATCGGAACTCCGCTCGGCGATACAAGTAATCCCTGATAACTTATCTGCCTCGGGATCTGAGAAAATGCAACAGTTGACACAGCCATCAGGCATACTGCGGTGACAAGTGAAAAGATATGTTTACTACTAAATTTCAAAGCTATTTAGTTAAAAAATATCAAAATTTTACCACTATCACACATTCTAATCCATAGTTTCCCATATTATGCCACCTATGGATTGTTAATAACCTCGGAAACCTTATTTTGTTACAGGTTAATAAGTTCGAGAAGCCAATTAAAGCGGCTTGATATAGCCGATATTGTTCAATCTGCATTGATTTTTTAGATTTCAGAGTCCAAATGAGCAGATGCCGGGCAAAGAGGCATTGATGCTTTTTCGAGAAAGTTTATTTTTTTTTCCCGAATTCGGAGCAAACTACTTATCACAGAGACTTACGATCCTTGGCAAAGATTAAGGATAGGACGATCGTAGCTAAACTGCGACAAAGGCATACTTAAAAGCAAATTTTCAAATAGTGAGGGGGCAAACCCTGTATTATGTAATTCAAATATACAACAATAATGTTAAAAATCCTAATATTTTGACAGATAATTACGAAAACCATTCGCAATTTTACCTATAACTTATTCTAAAACATATCATTAAAAATAATAATTTTATTTTTGTTGATACGCAAAAAATGAAGAATCTTAGCTTTTGCTTAGTTAACAAGGAAATGGACGCGTTGTAAATTTCAACAAAAGCCCCTATTAAAGTAACAGGGGCTTCCATTAGTTTGCCTTATCTGACCAAAACATAAGGAGGACGCGAAAAAAAATTAATTTCTGGACATGATATCTGTTACTTTTTCAGAGCTGCCCTTATTTCATCGAGTTCATTACGCAATTCTCGATTATCTGTTCGAAGCTTCTCTAATTCAGCAGAAAGCTGCTGCACTCCGATAAGTGCAACACCGGATGGGTCAATAGTGGATATATGTGTTGATGAATGATCAGGATTATCCCTATTCCCCGTACTGAATGTTGCATAAAAATCCTCAGCTATCGGACCTATGTGGTATTCATTCGATCCTTTGTAATACCATCCCATAATATTTAGCGCATTGATTTTTGCGAGTATCTCTTCTCCGCTTAAATTGGCAAACCGTTCTTTAAAAGTTCGGGACGATCCATTTGTCCAAACACCTCCGGTCGTTAACGATGCCCCATTACCATTTGTATTATTTGTTCCGACTTGAATCGCATTCCCTGCAGCGGGGCAAACACCAAATCCCCAGCCAATGACATTTAAATTTCCGAAGACCATTGTATTTGCAGCACATACAGAAGCCCCATTTCCGATCGCAGATGAATTGGAAAGATTATTTGCAGATGCATCGGCACTTGAACCAATGAACGTATTATTCGAGCCTGTGGTATTGGTTTGCCCAGAGTATAAACCCGTAGCCGTATTATTATTTCCTGAGGTGTTATTTATGAGCGAATAATATCCGGCTGCAGAATTACTGTTTCCCGTTGTGTTCTGAAAGAGCGTAAAAACTCCGATTGCAGAATTTTGCAAACCTGTTGTATTATTCACAAGAGCTTGATATCCCGTGGCAGAGTTATCAGAGCCGCTATAGTTTTTAAATAATGCTTGATATCCAGAGGCTGTATTTCGCAATCCGGTTGTATTAAACTTTAATGAGAATGCGCCCAGCGCGGTTAAACTATTAACGGTGTTATTCATAAGCGATTGATACCCGACCGCCGTGACATCATTTGCAGCCGAGCTGCCTGATGCAGCAAAACTTCCGACTACTGTGTTATTTGATCCGGTTTGATTAGCAGAGAGTGTAGTTGTTCCATATGCGACATTATTGTCACCGTTCGTATTTGAAACAAGTGAACTTAACCCAGAGGCAGTATTATTGCTTCCAGAAGTATTGGCTTGAAGGGCACCCAAGCCGGAAGCGGTATTAGCGCTTCCATCTGTATTGTTAAAAAGAGTATTTACACCTATAGCAGTATTATTGCTGCCTGTCGTATTACTAGTAAGGGATTGAACTCCAATAGCCGTATTACTATTTCCGCTAGTGTTGCTCACAAGAGTGTTCAATCCCAGTGCAGTGTTTGCACTTCCGGTTGTATTGTTCTGTAATGCTCCTCCTCCTATAGCAGTATTTGCAATACCACTCGTATTTTGAGACAGAGTATATGCACCATCTGCAGTATTAAAATCGCCTGTAGTATTCCAAGCAAGCGAATTAGTTCCAGAAGCAGTATTGTAGCTTCCTGTAGTGTTACTAGTTAAGGCATTTCCCCCACTGGCTGTATTTTCATTTCCGGTAGTATTACTAAAAAGTGCGTTAACTCCAATAGCTATATTACTACTTCCTGTTAAATTATTTTCCATTGCTGCCGCCCCTAATGCCGTATTAAAGTTCCCCGACGTATTATTCTGCAGCGCTTGCTGCCCATTTGCAGTATTTG
>JANYLL010000189.1 GCA_025357895.1 Ignavibacteriota bacterium | reverse complement strand
CGATAGTGTCGCCGGAATGCAGTGCTTCTGCTTTGAGCATATTAACTTTTATCAAACAGTTGTGTTTTAATAGAGTGATGAAACAAACTTCTTTCGTAGATTATCACGCGCACGTTTATGGAACGGGCTATAAAATGCTGCATCCGAAATTGGATGGAGCGAAGAGCATTGAGGAAATATTAGGAATTTTGTCGGGCGGACTAAGAGTCCGCCCCACTGAATTCATTCTTGCCCGCGGATGGGATCAAAATTTATGGGAAGAAAAATTTTTTCCAACTCGTGAACATCTGGATTCACTTTCTACCGATGCTCCTATTGCTCTGATTCGTATTGACGGTCATGCAATGTGGTGCAATTCGAAAGCGCTTGAAGTTGCAGGTATCACACGCAACACGACATCTGCCTTCGGCGGCGAAATCGTAAAAACAACTTCCGGCGAACCAAGCGGTATTTTACTTGATGAGGCAATGCAGCTTATTTATAATACACTGCCCACCGAAGATGAAGCAAGTATTACGCGAACACTGCGAGCAGGTTTGCAGGAATTTGCAAAATACCATGTTGGAGTTCATGATATGGGCATTCCTTCCGAATGGTGGGAGCCATATAAAAAGCTGTACGCAAGCGAGGGTGATTCGCTGATCCATGCCGAGGTTTTTCTGGATATGTCAAAAGTAAGTGGCAGAAAACTTTTTCTTGATAAGATAGAGAGCGGAACATTTAATGATTCACCTCATCCGAATCTCAAACTTGTTGGCATAAAACTCTATTTAGATGGTGCACTCGGTTCGCGCGGTGCACAGCTTTTCGAAGAGTACAACGATGATCCCGGAAATTATGGATTGTCATTGATGGATGATAATGAAGCATTAGAACTAATGCAACTCGCAGCATCGAATAATTTCGTGATTGCAATTCATGCCATAGGCGACAAAGCAAACACCAGAGCGTTAAATCTTTTTGAAAAGATCCGGAGTCCGCAGTTTGAGATTCGTAGTCGAAGAATCGAACATGCGCAGATCATTCGCGAAGAAGATGTAAAGCGATTTCATGATCTTGGAATCACAGCCATTATTCAGCCGCAATTTTTTGCAAGCGACCGTAAATGGGCAATAGATAGGCTTGGTGTTGAACGTATGAAAAATGCATATCGCTGGAAATCGTTGCTTGATGCCGGTATGCATGTTTTGGGTTCAAGCGATTCGCCGGTGGAAGAAGCGAATCCCTTTACGGCGATCGAGTTATTGCAAACCCGCGATGGCGTTGATGATGGGGAAGTGATTTCAAAGGAAGAAGCGGTTAAGCTTTATCTCGCGGACTAAAATTATGCTCGCGCCACTTCCTTTTTCATGAAAAGCGTCTTTACTTCCTGTCCGATGCCTATGAACGTGCGATGATTCAAAGGAAATTCAAGCACAACATGCAGCAGACTCAGGAAATACAAGACTTGCAAGCCTATAAAATAATCATAATAATAAAGCCCAAGCGATGCCAGCCAGAGAAGAACGATTATACTTAGGCTCTTTTTCGAGATCAAATGCCATTTAATAATTGAAGTTTTCGAAAACCAGTTCAGAAAATGGTAAGTATAACTGAATGCAATAAGGCGCATGATGATAATGCCGGCATTAGATCTGAAAAGTATATCGGAAATCCCTTTCGAGTCTTTATCAATATGTTGGAGACCGAAGACATTCATCAGATCAAGATTCAATCCTGCAAAAAAAAGATAACTTGATCTGACATAGTGATTGAGGCTGCGGTCTGATTGCGCGTCCGGTACGATCACAAATATTGCCACTGTACAAAGCACAAAGATAATAAGCGAGAGGATTCCCGTCATGCTTTTATGCCGAAGGGTGCCATAGAGAATAAAACATCCGGTAAAAATATAAACATGAACGATCGTCGGAATAAAATTTGCGAAGATCATCCCGAAAAAATCCAGTTGTGAGAAAATAAATGAGCTTGCTCCGATAAGGATAAGTGCTGCAATTTTATACGATGTTTTTTTCATCGTTGTCATGACGAGCGCTCCGAAAAATGCGACGAAAGCAAGGCTTGAAAGCAAGCGGATCATATCACCCGATCCCGGAGCATTCTGATCAAGCGTCAGGTAATGCAGAACTGCAATACAGCAGCAAAGAACGACTAACATCAGATAGTCATATTTACCTGTCGTATAATATTTTTTTCCCTGGAGCCAGGGAATTTCGGTGAAATAGTGAAGCGGACCTAATACGGCAAATGAAAAAAGAAAGAGTTGAAACGGAAAAAGAAATGCCAAAAGGCATGAAAAAAGCATTAAACCGATATTCAACTGATCGAGGGAACGAGTGGTCACGTTACAAAAAGATTATTTGCAACGTAACCACAGAGCAAGTGCGAAAAGTTCGAATTTCGCATCATCGGCGCCTCGACGGAGTTTAGAAAAAATAGTAATGCCGGCATGACGCCGGCGCTACTATTAAAAATTCCCGCCTAATATTATATAGAATGCCCGAAAATCCGTACCGCCTTTATTTTTGAAGAAATCGGTAAGGCCCCATTCGTACTCCACGTCAAGTTTAAGGAATAATACCCGGACGCCGCCGCCAATGATTGCCGTTGTACGCATTGCGTTAATATCGCTTCTGGTAAATGGCTGCCCTTTGCCCGTCGCTTGATCGCTATAACCGACAAGGAAGGATTCTCCGATACCGGCACGCGCTTCGAGATTGACCGGAAAATCATCAAAGAGTTTTACACCCGCTTCTAAGGGAACACGAATATAATTCGAGCGCATTTGATGAGCAGTAGCATCGTTCGAAGTTGTGAGAGTACTTCCGAATGAAGTAAACTGGATAGCCGGCTCAACGAAAAAATTTGAGCCGAGACTTCCGCGTACACCGATCATATATCCCAGACTTGAGAAAGCATCGCTAACAGGTGGTACTTTATTAAAGTAGGAATAATTTAATCCACCCGTAACGGCAAATTGCATTTGTGCCCGTGGTGCCGATGCCCAACCTGTAATTCCGAGAGAGATAAGTAAAGCTAATAGTTGTTTTTTCATAATAGTCTTGATGAAACATCTATCTATAAATAATGCAATCATCGTGCCATTATCATAAGTAAAAACGGGCAGGGAGTTTCAGAATGGCAGGTTAATAATTTTTAATCATTATTAAGGCAGCGGCGAACCCGGCATACCTGCTGCGCCGATATCTCCGCGCATTTCGCTTTGCTCATCTTCAAGACCGAGCGCCGGACGGCCATGACGCAGCTTATGATTCTCTAATGTGCTCAGAGAATCGAATTTCTTTCCGCAAATATCACAGGTAAATTCGTCGGTTTCGATAATTGGCTGAGTGTTCGATCTGTTTTCCATTGGTTGTATTTTTGATTTTGGGGGAGGGTGTAAATTTGTTAAAGAATGAATGGGTGGTATTCTAGCTCGTAAAACATTTATTAAGCCGCTTAGTTCTTTATTCCTCGAACATCTCTTGTAATATCATGAGCACCTGAAGTTGAGTAGCACGGTCGAGAACTCCAAGTTTTCGTTTAAGGCGGGATTTATCGATCGAGCGGATTTGATCTAAGTTAATACATCCATTTCGATTCATAAAATTGGTACTTACCCAAGTAGGGTACAACTTTGTAGTCGAAGTAAAGGGAGCGATGATAACTGTGTTAAGATTCTTGTTTGCTTCATTATTAGAGATTATTATACATGGACGGGTTTTGCGAATCTCACTTCCAATAGTAGGATCGAGTATTACCCAATACACTTCGAACCGTTTTACTACCATGTCCAATCTTTATCGCTTTCGGAAGTGAGCGGAGCATCAAGCCATTCTTTATCTTCTTCGGTCAATACGTCATCACCGCGTTTTTTTGCTTCGGCGTACATTTTTGCCCAGCCTTCGCGGGCTTTGCGTTTCGGCGAGATAATAAGCTGCTTGCCTTTTAAAAAAAGCTCAACTTCGCCCTCAAG
>JANYLL010000163.1 GCA_025357895.1 Ignavibacteriota bacterium | reverse complement strand
AGCTGCATTCGCCCGCGATCCACGCATCTTTGCCATCGGTGAAGATATCGGCAAGATCGGCGACGTGAATAAAGGCATGGATGGCTTGCAGGAAAAATTCGGTGAGATCAGAATTACCGATACCGGCATCCGCGAAGCCACAATTTTAGGGCAAGCTATGGGCGCTGCAATGCGCGGACTTAAGCCGATAATCGAGATTCAATATCTTGATTATTTACTGTATGCGATCCAGATAATGTCCGACGATCTTGCAACGCTTCGCTGGCGCACTAAAGGCGGTCAGAAGGCGCCTGTCATTATGCGCACTCGCGGACACCGGCTTGAAGGAGTTTGGCATAGCGGTTCGCCGATGGGAATGATCATTAATGCCGTGCGCGGAATGTATGTTTTGGTGCCTCGCAATATGGTACAAGCTGCAGGGTTTTATAATACGATGCTGCGCTCGGATGATACCGGGCTTATTATTGAAGTGCTAAATGGTTATCGATTGAAAGAGAAATTGCCGGATAACATTGGCGAGTTCACTTTGCCGCTCGGCATTCCGGAAATCTTAAGCGAAGGAAGGGATGTAACTCTCGTGACCTACGGCGCATGTTGCCGTATCGCAGAAGATGCGATGAAAGAGCTTAAACGCTTCGGAATTTCAGTAGAGTTAATTGATGTGCAATCGTTATTGCCATTCGATATAAATGGCATTATCGGCAAATCACTTGCGAAAACAAATCGCATCGTCTTCTTAGATGAAGATGTGCCGGGCGGTGCAACGGCTTTTATGATGCAGGAAGTTTTAGAAAAACAAGGAGGCTATAAACTGCTTGATTCCGCACCTATCACGATCACTGCGCAATCCCATCGCCCTGCGTATGGCTCCGATGGCGATTATTTTTCCAAGCCGAATACCGACGACATCTTCAACGCTATCTACGAAATGATGAACGAAGCAGAGCCGGGGAAATATCCGAAGTTTTAGCAAGTTTTGTATCTTTCTGCGCAGTAAATGTGTCTTATAGATCATGAAAGATAAGATCCCAATTATTATCATTCTCTTGTTTTTTTCATCCATGACACTTGGAAAAGGTGCCTCAGATTTTATTGCCCCTCCTCAAATTGTGTTTATCTTAAGTGGTATAGTACAATCAAGTTCTGCAATACCCAAAAAAGAGATATTGGTTTCTTTTGAGTTTTCAGATAGAGATACGACATTTATTGAAAGCGCGGTTAACACCATCAGGACAACCGATTCCGGAAAATTCACTATAGAGTTCGGGACGTTCGGCGGATTCAAAAATGCTGTGCGAACCGTTGTTGCAAATGGCGTTGATACAATAAGAGGTTCATGGATGTTCACTCAGAATGTTCCAAAGCAAGAAGTGACCGGTACCTTTACTTCAAATGACTGCAACTCAAGAAAAAGAATTGTCCCTACTGCAGAAATTTATACTTTTCCTTCACAGACTATTATTGTGCCTTGATTTTCCCTCACTCCGCCCGATGCATCGCTCCGCCTTGAGATGTCATTTGCCCATCTCCTATTGATTCATGCAATTCTGTTGGTACGGGCAGGCGCAAGTGAATATAGACATCTATGACGTGAGTACGGAAAAGTACATCGAAGATATGTTTTTGCGCACTGGCATTATCTTTGCCGTACCACCAGAACCAATCGCTGCCTTCGGCTTTGAGGAGCGATGTATGCGCAGCTTCATATTGATGCTGGGTTGCTGCTGTATATGGTTCAAACTTATTCAGAGCTTCGCGGGCATCAGAGAGCAAATCCCATGCGCGATTTTTTTCGGGATGACCGATCCAGATATTAAAATTTGCATTGATCCATGAACCTGCAGTAATATGCGTAAGCGGACGAATTCTTTCTTTGCCTATCTCTTCAATTGCTTTCGAAAACGTAACAGTTTCTATTTCAGTGGTCGAAGTCAGAGCAGAATATAATTCATTTAGAAAATATTTTCCGTTCTCAAAATATGTTTCCCAGCAATTCTCGCCATCCAAGATAATGGAAATGCAGGCTTGCTTTAAAACATCTTCACCAAAGCGATCAAGAATCTGAGCGCGAATATTCTTGCATTCCTGAGCAAAATCCTGCGCTGCATCGTGGGCATCCCACTTCGCATATTCAAATCCTATTTTATCACTTAACCCATGATCGCGAAAAAAAAGAATTATTTCTTTTCCGTTGGCTGAATATTTTCGAGGGAAATATTTTTCAAGCTCGCCGGCGCTACGATCATCTTTCTCTGAATTTTCATGATTT
>JANYLL010000162.1 GCA_025357895.1 Ignavibacteriota bacterium | reverse complement strand
GGAATATGCCGAGCGTATGCGTTCTGAGCTTGCTGCAAGCGCACAGGCAGAAGCAAAAAAAATGCTCGAGCAGGCAACAGCAAGATCAGCCGCCTCATTACGAAGCTGCGCAATAGCATTTTGCGTATCGCGCTCGATCTGTGTTTTTGCCTGCTCGAGCATTTTTTTTGCTTCTGCCTGTGCGCTTGCAGCAAGCTCAGAACGCATACGCTCGGCATATTCCTTGCCTTCGCGAAGCTGCTTATGAAGCTGTTCTTCGTTGAGCTTGCGCTGACGCTCAGTTTCGGCAATAAGTTTTTCCGCATCGGAACGCGCCTGCTCTGCTTTCGAAAGTGAATCCGCAATTGCAGACTCACGCATCTTCAGTGAGTTCAGGATCGGCTTCCATGCTAACTTCGTAAGAAGCACAAGCAGCAAGCCGAAAATGATCAGCGTCCAGATCGATAATCCGGGATTGATTTCTAACATTTTTTAAGTCGTTAGTTGGTAGGCGCGGGGCTTTAGCCCGCGAGCGCATTGCAACTTGCAACATTCACGCAGGCTAAAGCCTGCGCCTACCGTGAAATAGAAACTATGATTTACCTGACAAGATAATACAGATAACAAGTGCGAACAGGGCAAGTCCCTCGATAAGCGCAGCTGCGATGATCATTGTTGTGCGGATACCGCCGGACATTTCAGGCTGGCGTCCCATTGCTTCCAATGCGCCGGTTGCGAGCTTGCCGATTCCGACTCCTGCGCCGACAACGGCGATTGCTGCTCCCAAACCTGCTGCTAAGTATGCGAATGCTGATGGATTCATTGTAGTATTCCTATATTAATATAAATGATAAAATATTGCTTACAAATAAAATTTTTCAAATCGAAACTTCTGCCAGCCGCTCTTCTTTCGTCTCATGCTCGTGATGTTCATGCACCATCATACCTACAAAAACTGCTGAGAGCATAGTAAAGACAAATGCCTGTAATGCTGCAACAAGTAATTCGAGCAAATAGATGAATAAAGCGAACGGTACAGAAACTGCAAAACCTGCAATAACAGATTGAAACAACAACGCTAAACCGATCAATGCTCCGATTACAATATGACCAGCTGTCATATTCGCAAATAAACGCATCGTCAAGGCAAAAGGCTTCGTAAATAGTCCGATAAATTCGATCGGCACCATGATAGCAATGAGTACGATCTTCATGGCAAGCGGAATATCCATTTCATGCAACCCGCCCGTGAAATGCTTCAAATATTCCGAAAGTCCCATCGTCCGAATGCCCATGATCTGCGTCAGGATAAAGGTGCAGATCGCAAGCGTAACCGTTACAGCAAGATTTCCTGTCGGCGTTTTTGTCAGAGGAAAAAGCCCGATCAGATTAATCGTAAAAATAAAGAAAAATATTGTCAGGAAATACGGCATTAAACGGTCAGCCCATTTCTTCTCTATATTCGGATAGACGATCTCATCGCGGACATAGACAACGAGGGATTCGATAAGATTATGGTTACCTTTAGGGACTAAAGATTTTTTTGATTTTCTTCCGGCTGCGGAGGTAATAAGAATCAGAACGAACATTGCGACCAAAAGAAAAACACGATTCGCCGTCATTGATAGATCGAGCGTAAAGCCCATATCTTTTCCATCAGTGCGCTCCCACGGAGTTACGAATCCGAAGAGCTTAGCCTTTTTCTGCTCTTCGTATTTATCAATATCTCGTAATTTATAATCCGGAGACTCAGCGAGCTTTTCTAAACTTGAAAAAAAGTGAAAACCGAATGCATCGGTAAATATGATTGGAAGAGGAATTTTAACACTGATAAAATGGAGTTCGTACGTATCTTCTAAATGCTTGATGATCTTCCCGAAAAGCTTACCGGCGTCAATAGTATCTTTCTTTTCGCTTTTCCAGATGTCGTTTTCTCTTTCCTCTTCGGATTTTACAGGAGCGGACGTTTTAATCTCGGATTTTGAGGAGTCAGTAGATTTCGCAGGCTCTTCAATCGCCATCACAGGCGAACAAAGCAGCCCGAAAAGAAGAAATAAACTTGCGAACAGGCGGCGTAGCGTCATTCGTTATGTTACTCTCCGCGAGTGATAGATTTTTTGTGAATGTAGATGATCTCGATGACGAGATACGAAAAATATGATACAAACATACCACTTACAAGCCCTATCGGATTAATTTTCAATAAGAACTGGCAGAGTCCGAAAGCCATAACCAATCCGAAAATTCTTACAAAGATCGATGCGATAGCCACACCGAAAAAAATATCGTTCGGCTGGTCTATTGCCCATTCGGTGAGAAAGAAGCTTGCAACGCTGGTGAAGGTGCATAATCCCATGCCGATATAGCAGGCATTACGGAATGCTTCATTGGAAGCGAAATTCATGATCAGTGTGCCGCCGCCATAAAGAACGATGCTTAACATCCCAAAATATACTAAGAAAAAACGTGTTGCTTCGCGGCTGATAGATGATTGCGAAGTACGGGGACGTACTAATTGAATTGCTTGAATAATTGCGCTCAAATTTATTTACCTCTAATAGTTTAATTTATAACGACTTAATATAACTTTCAATATACAGCCACACTAAACGTATTTTGTAGCTCTTTTTGTTCCGTTTTATACGCCTTTTTGAGTGGAAAGTTACAGTAAAACTAACCTTGAATTTATAACGTAACCGTTCAAGACTTAGACTCTTTCTTCTTCTCCATCCTGAGAACGACAAAAAGAAAATATCCTAAACCAGCCACTGCACCAAAACCTGAGCAAATACCGATCCAAAGTGAAGTGCCATTTTGCTTATCGAGCCACCAGCCTAATCCGGCGAACGCAGCGATGGTTAATGCCATTTGAACACCCAATGTCAGGTATGGAGCATTTTCCTGCATTGCCTTCCGGTATTCGGCGCCATCTTCATTAGATTTCCCTCCACCAAAAAGTGGCGGCGCCGCTTTACGCTCAGCATATTCCTGAATTTCTTTTTTACGTTTATCGTCCATCGACGTATCTAAAGAATAATATTGAAAGATGGTTTCCAAACTTACCGGATTTTTGAATGTCACTTTTCAGTATTTTTTGGTGTCTTTAAAGATATGCTTCACATCATTCGTTATTTTTTAATCGTCATTTTTTGCGCTTCACTTTATGGCTGCGCAACGATCATTAATGGTTCAACTCAGGATGTTACGGTTATCATACCTCAGGGAACGCAAGTCTCCGATGTTTTTGAAAATGATGGCGATCTACCTATCACTCGGCATGGAAATGGAGACAATACTCTGAGATTAAAAAGAAAAAGAGATTACACACTACGTTTCAGGTACAAAAATCAGGAAGTGATCGCAGCCATCTACAGTTCACTTGAGCCAGGTTGGATCGCAGCAGATCTTTTTACCGATCTGATCGGCTATGTTGTCGATGGAATCACCGGTGCCTGGAATTCATTTGAGGATCCAATTGCCATTCGTTTCCCGACAGATACCACACAACGATCTAACATCGCACCACCAATTGTAGAAGTAGGCGAAGAGACCCAGTCGGGAAAGTACGGAATAGTAGTAAGCGGGAAGCTTGGCTTGGTATTTCCTATGATAAATGCTGAGGGGTTTAATGGAGCTTTGGGAGTCGGATATGATGTGAATCCAAAATTAACTTTCCTGCTTGCATACGATGGCGGTACAGGCATCGATATTCTCTCTCAATATTCGCTCTATAATTATTTCGGAGCAACATTTACACACTACAATTTGGAATGTCGATATAAAGTGCAGGGAAATTTTTATGTAACAGGCGGTGGCGGGTTATCGAATATTACAAGTGACAGTTTGGAAATAAATCGCTATAGCTTTAATGATACGACAGGTCAGCTCTTTCAAAATCCAATTCGTACAGCTCCGGTAAGTAAATTGATACCGACTCTCTTTGTAGGAGTCGGGCTCGCCGGTCAAACTTTTTATTGCGAGCTTCGTCATGTCTTGGGGTTATCAAAAATTCCTCTTGCCAATGGCGAAAGCGGAACATTCCAAACGACCTCACTAACCTTTGGAATTAATCTCCATTTTTAGAACAGACTCGTTAATCAATCGAAAATTTCAATACAACCCCATATATAACTGCATTCGTTTTCCATGTCAAACCTTTGACCATATCGTTAAAAGCCGGAGTATAGGTTATTTCAGGAACAATAAAAGTAGTATGTTTTTTATTGAGTGGAAATTCGTAGCCAAGAGAAAACACTCCGTGCAGTAATACCGATGAAGGATTTGGCAAGGCACCTGCATACTGATTGCGTACATTGCTTTTGCTGTCTTTACCTGTTGAATCTGGAAACGTCCCTGATGAAGCTGTCTCTCTTTGTATAAACTTAGGAGATAGTAAAAAACCGATACGGATACCGGCGTTGATCATAAGTCCTTTAATAATTCTAATGCTGACTTGCGGCTCGATGCCAAAAGATGATCCAACAAGATCAAGCGACCGTGTATAGTTGCCAGACCACTTTAGACTATCCGAAAAAACTGTTTGGTGCTCTGTCGAAGCCGTAAGTGTTGCACTATGATCCAAGAATCCTACCCTTCCACCTATCAATATAAAATCATTTACTGCATATTCATACAGAATATTTATTGCAAATCCGTTGCCACTGCCTGAATTGAATTTTGTACAACATCCCGGAATACCCGGCAGAGCAATAAAATCTGCAGAATGAATATTATCCACCATTCCTACAGCAACACCAAACCTGCTATGAGGTGTGTCCTGCGCCGAAGCTATCTCAGATAGGAGAATAAAAAAAATAAATATCGAGAAAAAAATATTTTTTTTCATAGGGTAAGCGGACTTTAGTGAGGGAGGAAAACGAAAGGCGCAGACGAAAGTCTGCGCCTATAAAAAAACATAATTACTGCCCGAGTAATCTTTTGATCGTCTTCGATTCCGTATCAGCAACCAGTGTTGACTGGCGTAAACTGCGTTTGCGCTTCTTCGTTTTGGAAGTCAGCATGTGACCATGGTATGGCTTTTCGCGCTTAACTTTACCTGAT
>JANYLL010000139.1 GCA_025357895.1 Ignavibacteriota bacterium | reverse complement strand
GGAATATTCAAATCTATCGTGACAGGAATCCAGATCACTTGAGGAAACACATTCCGACATAATACTAATAAAAAGAATATAAGAATCTTTTTCATCCCACAAATATACGCAATTCCTTCTCGATTCCCAAATAAACCGTAGGGTAGAAATTTGTGACCTATCCCTAGGGCACACTGTGTGCCTTCTTCCGTATTATTATAAACTCTGGGATGGGCACGCGCGGCGTGCCACTACGGTCATTTAATGATTTTTTCCACGATCTCCTTCTGCCACGGCTCCCATTGCTTGGATTTGTAGTATGCCATCATCATTTCGCGGTCTTTTGTCTGCCCATAATATTTTGTGAGGATACCGTTGGCTGAACCTGCGAGGCGGTTGTTGGTGCTGAGCAATGCATCGATAAGATTTGCAATGAGATCGTTATCAATGTAATTCAACCGCACTAAAGCATCCATCGCCGTCTGGCGTGTAATGAATTCGTAGGAGACACTTGTGTAATCAACCAACTCTTTTATTGCAGCAGCATCTCCGCTCGTACTGGCTTTGATCTCCAGCCATTTGATATGCACTTTATGCGACATACCCATTTCATCTTTTGTCAATTCGAGATATTTCGAAGTATTCTGCGGAAAACTTTCGGAGAGTTTATCGAGAGCGAGGATGATCATATTATATGAAGAATCTTTCAGCCTCTGCGTAACTGGAACTTCGAGATCTTCAGGAATGAAGCGATATGCATTTAAAGCAGCGGTGCGAACTTCAATCGCCGTATCGTTAAGCGCACGGCGAATGATGCCGCGCGAATCTGTTACGTTGTCGCTTGCTAACTGCGAAACAACTTCGGCGCGGATAGCTTGATATTTTTCCTGATCAAAAACTTGAATAAGTACGAAGCGCTTATCATTGATCGAAGAAGAATCGTTTTTCAATGCTACAACAGCATCATAACGGTCAAGCATTTTCGGAGCGCCAAGTGCCTGCGCTTTTAGCTCGGCAAATGATTTTTTGAAATTTACTTTCTTTACGATCTCATCACCGGGATCGAATAGCACATACGCGATCTGCTTTGAACTTGAATTCGGAACCTGCACCATTGATGTTTGCTTATCGATCCATTCGCGTTTGGAATCCATCGTGCCATCACTATAATGCACTTCGAAGACGATGGGCATTTTAAATACCTGTGTGAGTTCATCAATATGATGCGTCTGTGCAACAGTGATCTGCGTTTCAGATGGCAATGCCTTATAACTTACATCATACGTCGGCACACCACCGCGATAAAGCCACTCCTCGAAAAACCAATCGGGCGAAAGTCCGAGCGTATCCTGAAAAGCCTGATAGAGATCGTTCGTCTCGACATTCGAATACATGTGATGCGAAAGATAATAATGATAGACATGGCGCATCTCTTCTTCGCCGAATGTATAAAGCATCATACCGATCACTGCCGAGCCGCTCGGATAAATGCGTGAACCTCCGGCTTTTGTATGAACAATAGGATAGCGGTCAGTTTCATTCGCAGCAACCATGGCATTATGCTCGCCGCGGCGATTCCATTCATAAGCATCCTCGCCATATACTTCGCGCGTAAATAATTTCGGAAAGAATGTTGCATGCGATTCATGCAGCCACATCTGCGGACCGTTGCGGATCGTGATCAGATCGCCGAACCACTGATGCGTAAGTTCATGCACATCGACTCCGAAATATCCTCGATCAAGTGTACCGCGCACATCATTCAAAAAGAAATCGCCGTATATCGTTGCCGTCGTATTCTCCATAGCGCCGTAAATAAAATCCTGCACAGGAATATTCGAATACGATTCCCACGGATACGGAATGCCCGTCCACTTCGCAACAAAATCAATGCATTCAGTAGAATATTTATATGTAGGCGTTACATATTCAGGATGCTCGGGATAATAATAATCATGCACAGGGACGCCGGCTTTTGTTTTGCGCTCATCAATTCCATACTTACCAATACCAAGCATGACAAGATATGCCGAGTGACGATGCTGCATTTTATAATGCCAGGTCTTTGTGCCGTCGCCATTATCTTTTTCTGCAAGCTTGGTACCATTGGATAAAACTTTATACTCTTTATCAAATTTTACGATCGTTTCGGTGATGAGCTTATCGTCCCAATCGTCATAGCATGGTATCCAGTAACGGTTATCTGTTCCTTCGCCCTGCGTCCAGATCTGTTTACGGCTCATGTTGCGCGGATCATTCCAGCCGATAAAATAAATTCCTTTGCGGGGGGTTGCTTCATAGACAAAACTGATGCTGTCATCTTTTCCCCATGTTAGCGGACTGTTTGGGAAAACGGTTACGCCTTCGGCATTCGTAGTAAATCGTAATGAACTTCCATTAAGCATCGCTTCCTTGATCTTGATCCCCGGACCATCGAAGAAGATCGAATCAACATGGCTGCGGATCGGCGTGAAGTAATGTGTGACTTTCCCATAGACAATGCCTTTCGGACAATCGAAGGATACTTCGATCTTCATGCGCAGCATATCCACCGGATGCTCGCGAGGAGCGCGTTCGGCAGGTTCAACAAGATGTGTTTCTGTATAGAGTACAGGCGGCTGCGCTATTGCAGGAATAGCAAAAGACAGAAGAAATACTGCGATAAAAGAACTAAGTAAGTGACGCATGAATAGATTTTATAGAATAGTATAATAAAATGGAATACAAAAGTACGAAAATATACAAACGTGTCATTTCGAACGGAGTTTCGCTCCCCATGAGCGAAACGAAGAGAGAAATCTATTAATAAAAATAAATCCTTATTTTTCCCATTCGAGGCTCAGATCTTTCCAATCAGGATTCATAGATTCAATCAAAGCGTTTTTCTTTTCTACACGCCATTTTTTGATCTCTTTCTCTCTTGCAATAGCTGCTTTCACGTCATTGAACGTTTCATAATATACTAAAGAGGTAATATTATAATGAGCAGAAAATCCTTTGAAGGTTTTATTCTTATGTTCGTAAATCCTTCTGTCAATATCGTTAGTTATACCGATATATGTCGTTCGAGTTGAACTTGAAAGGATATATACAAAATACGTATTGTGCATTTAGGGATTTATTCAATTGTATGCTCTTTGCTTTAAGAATAAATGTTTTATTTTTATTAATAGATTTCTCTCTACGGCTGCCGCTCTCGGGTCGCGTCAGACTCCGTTCGAAATGACACGTTTTTACCTCAATTCGTAATTATTCTCATTCCTCCTTCACCCTATCTTCACGCACCGGTGAATACTGTTTTCTTTCCATCTCATCTTTTTTATGGCGGACATGGACGTCATCAAAATAAATTTTTATTCCCGTTGCTTCTTCGATGTTGCCGGTATTTTGGAGATGATATTCAAGCTCAGGCTCGGAAGAATTTCCGGAATTTCCGCATAAACCGATGACTTGACCGCGCTCGACGGTATCGCCGACCTTCACTGCCGTGCTTCCTTTTTTTAAATGGGAGAGAACGGAAAATTCATTTTCTCTGTGCCGTATGATCACACAATTTCCAAGCGCAGAATAGGGATTCGGAATGAACGGTGTGTTATCATGGACGCCGTCGATGACTTCTGTCACTTTTCCGTCAGCAGGAGAAAGAATTTCTTTTCCGAAAGCAAAATAATCTTCATTGCGCTTTCCTGTTGAATCATGACTTTTTCCAAACCCTTGCAAAAAATTAAAATCGAATGCAAACCGTTCATTCTTTATATCGTGATGCGGATTTACTTCTTTCGTATCGCCGCCCCACATCACTGCCCATTCATCTTTGAATGGAAGCGCGAGATAGGTCAGGTTTTTATCGGGCACAGGAAGCTCTTCGACATGCGGCTGAAAATAAAACCCATCGATCTTATCGCTTGTCGTATCCAGATCGAGACGAAGATCGAGAATCCCTGCATAGAACTCAATCGGAATAGCGGCAACATTTTTCCATTTCAGGATCGGAGTACCCATCTGTTTGATCTTGCCTGTACCTTCGATGAGATTGGTCATCAGCGGTTTTAATTTCTCCAAAGGCATTTCCTTCTGCAAGTTTGCATCGAACTCAGATTCAAGCGCAACGAAATCGCCTTTATTGATTTCTTCGCAAACTCGTTTGCCGACAAGAGTAAAACGAGCACCCAAAACTTTATCAGCGTCTTGTGCTAAAACAGTACCTGCAAAAAAATAGATAGGCAGTACTGCCCATGAAAGTATGAGAATTCTGATTTTCATAATTGTACTAAGGCAAACAACGAAACCAGTGCTTTGGGTTTAGGGTATGTATGTCATTTTCAACGAAGTCAATAATCGTTTGCAATTATTGACGTAGTGGAGAATCCCGTTAATCGTGCCGCGAACTCACTCTTTACAAACCATCTCGGGATTCTTCACTACGTCCGCCGCGCGCGGACTACGTTCAGAATGAAAGACAACTTACACCGACTCCACTGATGTATTGGTATTCCCACCCATACTTCTGACGATCGGAGTAAAGATCAGGGACATGATCATTCCGCCAATAGTGTACATGAGCAGCGTACCGATCGCATATCCGGTAGGCGAGATAAAGAAATCCATCATCTTTTTTGCTTGTGCTGCCTGATCTGCTGGCATACTTTG
>JANYLL010000120.1 GCA_025357895.1 Ignavibacteriota bacterium | reverse complement strand
GGAAAAAGAAGCGATCGAAGAATTTTTGAAGGAGCAGGCAGTCCTTGTATCATAAAGTTTATGCAAATAAAAGAAATAAAATCTAAAGTTTTCTCGAACGAGCGTCTCTCGCCTGAAGAAGGATTATGGCTTTTAAAAAATGGCTCCCTTCTCGATCTTGCCGAGATGGCAGAGCATTACCGATATCAGCATAATCCTAATCCCAAGGTAACATTTGTCATAGATTCGAATCCGAACTACACAAATATTTGCAACGTCGATTGCATCTTCTGTGCATTCTATCGCCATGAAGGAGATGCCGATGCTTATACATATTCTGTAGATGAAATGATCGAGCGTTTCAAGAAAGCAGAAGCACGCGGAGTCCGCACGGTGCTCTTGCAAGGCGGCGTTAATCCCACATTGCAGCTCGAATATTATACTGAGATGATCCGCCGCACGCGAGCAGAAGTCCCGAAAATACATCCCCATTTTTTCTCGACAAGTGAAATCATAGGAATGAGTGTCGTATCCGGCCTATCCGTCCCATTAGTCCTATTGAAATTAAAAGAAGCAGGTCTGAACTCTATTCCCGGCGGAGGAGCCGAAGTTCTCTCCGATAGAGTCAAGAAAAAAATCTCAAGTAAAAAAGGCACAAGTGAAGATTGGTTGAATGTGATGCGCGAGGCGCATAAGATCGGCATCAAGTCAACCTCAACAATGATGTACGGACATCTTGAAACGGATGAAGATATTGTGGAGCATCTGGAAGTGACACGTAAGTTACAGGATGAATATCACGGCTTCACTGCATTTATTCCCTGGAGCTTTAAGCCGGGAAATACACCGCTCGAAAAAATTATACAGACCTATGCATCAAGTACACGTTATTTGCAGATGATCGCATTCTCACGTATCTATCTCGATAACTTTCCGCATATTCAGGCAAGTTGGTTTTCTGAAGGTAAGAAGACGGGGCAGATGGCGCTGCATTTTGGCGCCGATGATTTCGGCGGCACGCTTGAAGAAGAGAACGTCCATGCTTCAGCAAATTTTGTCCATACGACAACAATAAAAGAAATGGTTGACCTTATCCGCGATGCGGGATTCACTCCCGTCGAGCGCGATACGCTTTATAATACGTATGCGGAATTTGGAGAAGGCGAGTATCCGGCATCAGTGCTGCATTCGGAAAGACTTCATCAAAGTGTAGATGCCAGCATAATTATGCCGACGATACCGCTTGTGGCGTTGGGGAACGGCTAATAAAAACTTGGGGATAGAGTGCAACCTGCCACGGGTTTCATTATTCTTTGTTGATAATGCAAATGTAGGACCTAAAACGCACCCTACCCCTATACTTTTATCCTACATATATTAATACAATGTTTTCGGTTGATCGTATCTTAAAAACCTGTAAAAGAAATAGGAAAAATCCGTAATTGCTTAATTTGGTGAGAAATGGGCATTTCTAACCAAAGTTTTTTTGTGTAGAAACCTCCTTTCAAGGATTTAAAAGGTTATAAATAGGTAAAATCTTCTACAACGTAGTTGAAACCTTCTTATCGATTTTCCGTTAAGAAACGGCTGTATTCTACCTTATACGATTTTCATTCATCTTTAAAGCTTTCTATGAAAAAAATAGCTTTCTTTTTACTTTTCCTGATCACAATTATTGCCAGCACTTCACCTGCGCAAGTGATCAAGCCGATAAAATTCGAGGAATATGATCTTCCGAACGGATTACATGTCATCCTGTACCCGGAGCATTCTGCTCCTGTCGTTTCAACCAGAGTCTATTATCATGTAGGCTCGAAAAATGAGCGCGCCGATCGTACGGGCTTCGCGCATTTTTTTGAACATCTGATGTTCGAATCAACCGATAATATCAAGCGCGGCGAGTACGGTAAGAATATCGAAGCTGTCGGCGGCGAGTTGAATGCTCATACCTCGCTTGATAGAACTTTCTATAATGAAGATGTGCCGACAAACTATTTACGTTTGGCGCTTTGGGGTGAATCCGAGCGTATGCACTTTCTTCATGTTGATGCTGCAGGCGTGGAAACACAGCGTCAGGTTGTGAAGGAAGAAAAGCGTAACCGTTATGATAATCAGCCTTACGGCACATTCTTCCCGAAAATGATGGAATCGGTATTTAAGACATCGCAATACCAATGGACTCCGATTGGTCAGGCGCAGTATATCGATCAGGCGACGATCCAGGAATTCCAGGATTTTTATCATACGTATTATGTGCCGAATAATGCCACCCTCGTCATAGCAGGTGATTTTGAGACCGCCGATGCTAAAAAAGGAGTTGAAGATTATTTTGGCTCAATTCCAAAAGGCGCAGATATTGTGAGAAGCTATACACCTGAACAGCCGCAGACATCGGAACGCTATACGGAAGTAGAGGAAAAGATCACACCTCTGCCGGCAGTTGCTTATGCATGGCGCACTGTTCCTGAAGGTGATAAAGATCAATACGCTCTCGATCTCCTGACGAATGTTCTTGCTCAAGGCAATAGTTCTCGCCTTGTCAAAAGATTGAAAGATAAAGATCAGCTTGTCGTCGAGATCGAACCGATTGTATTGAGTTTAGAAAAAGACGGCGTTTTTGGAATGCTTGCCGTTGCAAAAGCTGGAATTGAAATTGCAAAGGTTCGTACAGCAATGGATGAAGAGATCGCAAAAATTCAAAAAGAAGGTGTCAGCGAAGAAGAATATCAGAAAGTTCGGAATCAGACAACGAAGGATCTCGTCACCCAGGCTGCAAGTACCGGACAAGTGGCGTTTCAGCTTGCACATGAGTATACGCTTTTCCATGATGCTAAACGTGTGAATACTGAACTTGACCGCTACCTTGCCGTATCGAAGCAGGATATTCAGCGTGTTGCAAAAAAATATCTGACCCTCAGCGCACGTTCGGTGATTGTTTATACAGTTCCGAAAAGCCAATAAGACCTATACGACCTAATAATTTTATCTGATTTTACGCAAATGAAAAAAATCTCTCTAATAGTATTTATCGTTTTCTTTTTTGCTGCAAATAGTTTTGCTCAGGTTGATCGTTCGCAGAAGCCGGTGGCAGGACCTGTTCCAAAATCTTCTTTCCCTGCATTTAGTGAAACGAAGTTAAAAAACGGACTTCGTGTGATCATCGTAGAGAATCATAAGCAGCCGCTTGTGTTTTTCCGTACATTAATTCTGAGCGGAAATGCTCAGGATCGTGAGGCTATCGGGGCGGCATCAGCAGTTTCGGCTTTGATGCAAAAAGGAACGAAGACTCGCAGTGCCGATGATATTGCAAAGAAGCTTGATTTTTATGGCGCTGAAATAGGCGGCGGATCGAGCGTCGATGATATCAACGTCTTCATTAGCTGCATGAAAAAAGATATGGCAGAAGTTCTTCCGGTCTATGCCGATATAATAAAGAATCCTTTGTTTCCAAAAGATGAGTTTGATAAATATGCTTCTCAAACTCTTTCAGGTCTAAAAGCAGCGAAACAAAATCCTGCCGAACTTGGAAGAAAGATGGGACGCAAGATCACCTACGGGCCTCACCCTTATGGCGAGATCATAACGGAAGAAACCGTTCAGAAATTAAATTCAGGGATGCTTCGTGATTGGCACAGCAGGAATTTCGTTGCGGAAAATGCTATTATTGCCGTAGTCGGTGATGTCACTGAGAAGGAGATCATGCCGTTGCTCGAAAAACAATTCGGCGATTGGAATAAAGGTTCAAGAGTGCAACCGATTTATCCTGCTCTCGAAGACACACACGGTACCACAATATCTCTTATTAACCGCCCGTCTTCGGTTCAGTCCACTATTCGCTTGCAAAAACTTGGATTGGCTGCTACCAATTCGGATTTCGATAAAGCAAGTTTACTCATGTCCATCTTTGCCGGAAACGGTACGATCGGTTTCCAGAATCGCTTGTTCCAGAATATTCGTGAAAAACACGGTTATACCTATACTCCGGGCGGATCGCTAACCACCTCACTTGATCGTGGAGTTTTTGTTGCCGTTGCTGAGGTTCGCAATGCCGTTACTGATTCTGCTCTTGAGCAAATGCTCATGGAATATCGCAGACTTTCATCAGAAAGGGTACCCTCGCAGGAATTGGATTTTGCAAAAGGACTTATCACCGGGAAATATCTTATGGATCTTGCTAATCCGCAGATCACCAGCGCGAAGGCGCTTTCGATTCTGGAATACGGATTGCCAAAAGATTATTATTCTACTTATGCAACTCGAATTTCCGGTTTTTCTTCGGAAGACCTTCAGGATGTTGCTGAAAAAGTATATTCTCCGAACGATGTAAATATTATTGTCGTCGGTGATGCTTCGCAGGTAAAGACGAAACTTGAGCGATTCGGAAAAGTGAATGTCTATGATCTTGATCTCAAACCGATCAAGTTCACAGAAGAAAAATTGAAAGATGCTGCGATGACGCTTGATCAGGTTTTAGATCTGATGTATAAAGGTATCAATAAAACTGCACTCGAAAAAATCACCTCCCGCCAGATTGAAGGTGAGCGGAGCATAGGAGTCACCGGCGAAATTCATAAAGGCAAGATGATGGTCATCGAAGCTGCGCCGAATAAAAAATATGAAAAATTAGATCTGGGTGCCCCTATGATCATTGAAGCGCGCAATGACGGGCAGCATGTTTATAATTATTATCCCGGCGGAAACGGCGTCATCGATCCGAAGACAGAAAAGACCGAACTTGCCAATGCTATCTTTAATGATGAACTTCATGTACGCGATGCCGGCAACTCTGTAAAGCTTCTCGGATTGGGTAATAGCCCCGGCGGTGAAGCATACGTTCTTGATGTTACCAAAGGCGGCGGAGCAGTTCATGAAAAATGGTATATCGATAAACAAACCGGATATGTCACCAGAAGAGAAGTGATCAGCGGAGAAGAATCTGCAACGACAGATTACAGCGACTTCCGAATGGTTGATGGCATTCCATACGCCTTCCATGAAGAAACTCATGGAGCCGGAGATCAGTCATTCCAGATCAATGAGATCAAACATAACGTCAAGGTGGACGAAAAGCTCTTTATGAAGAAGTAATATTTGTATTACATCCTAAAGAAAAAGCAGGCATAGCCTGCTTTTTTTTTACCAAATTCAATAAAAAAAGCCCCGGATTTC
>JANYLL010000117.1 GCA_025357895.1 Ignavibacteriota bacterium | reverse complement strand
GCAACAGTTGGAATGCGCTCCCATGAAATTTCCGAGATAGGAAGGAATCCGGTAATATTATCGCTGAGTGAAACTTCAGCGCCGAAATCATTAATGGTGACGACCTTTACTCTAAGCTTATCTCCCTCATGAAATTTGCTGAAGCTTTCTAAATATGGATCGGGCGTAAGCTGACGAACTCCGAGCTGGATGGTGCGGTGTTTTTTATCGACCTGTAGCACCTTTGCCTGCAGGATCTGACCGCGCTTAACGATCTCATAAGGATGCGTAAAATGCTCCCAGGAAAGATCTCTTCCGTGAATGATCGCCTCAACGCCTGGACCAAGATCAACGATGACATCCTTGATATTAAATGCTTTAACCTTCGCATCAATGACATTACCAACATTCAATGTCTCAAGCTTTTCTTTCGAAGCTTTTTTCAGATCGTCTTCAAGAACGGAGCGATGCGAAACGCTTATGAGCGGATGTCCATGTTCCATCTTGAGATTGATGATTCGAACAGGCACGGTCTTTCCAAAATATTTTGCAATATTGCGATCAGGATCTAGATCAATGTGATTATTCGGCATCGTAGCTTTTATCCCGCCATCAAATTCAACCTCTAATCCATTATTTGACCATTTAATGACCTTTGCATCAATGATCTGGCGTGAGCGGCGCAGCTTTTCGAATGCATCAAGCGGTCCGGCAGGTTTTTCAGGAGGAGTTTCCGGTTTTGCACCAGGGGGTTCTGTTGCAGGAGTTTCGGATACCGGAATTTCAGAAATTGTATCAGTTTCGCTTTTTTCGATCTGTTCGTTTTGGTTTGACATAATAATTTTCTTTCATCATTGAGGCTGCATCCAATTAAGGAATCAGGCTATCAGCCAGCAGCGTTATTTTAAACGGGTGTAGAAAACCAAAATTAGACGAAAAACATCCCATTCTTATTTATGCATGTATCCAACTTGCATACTATATCTCATAAGAATCAATCATTTAGATAAAATTTTAACTAAAAGAGTACAATTGTTGTTTTTTTGTCGTAATTTTGTATGAGAAATATCGGCATCCTTGGTTACGTATGGCAACTTTAGCAATAGAATCTACAGGAAGACGTTCGCTCTGGCTTAAATCACCAAAGTGGGATTTGACATGGATATCACTTTCAGTTATTCTTGTGATCCTGCCGTATGCTACCTACTATTTTGGTCAAGCCATCGGATTCGATCCTAATAAAGCACGTATCGTTGTTAATTATCTTATTGCAGGGGCTATAGGAGGACCGCACATGTATGCTACCTATACCCGGACATTATTTGAGCCGACATTCCGCAAGCGCTATTGGACGATCATCCCGATGGCATTCATTATACCTTCCCTGGTGATCTATGCTGCTATTTTTCAATTTACTTATTTGCTCACGATCTTTTTCTTTTGGGCAAGTATTCATGTTCTCCATCAGATCATTTTCATCGTTGATTGTTATAATGAACGTCAACGCTCCTTCCTGACCAAGTATGCACGAGTGATAGATTATGCTGTTGTTCTTTCGGCGCTCTATCCGATGGCGATGTACCGCTTCGTGCATAACACATTCACTGTTGGTGAACAGCCGTTGTTTTTTCCGGAATTTTTGAAAGTTGATATTGTGTGGTGGACTGCAAGCATTATCTTTGGAATATCATTTATTCTATATGTTGCAAAGACAATTCGGGAATTTCAGCTTGGCATCGGTAATATTCCGAAAACAATTCTTGTAACCGTTACGGTATTGGCAGCATTTTTCACTCCGTTCTTTCATGAATTAGATGTGGCGTTTCAGGGATTGAACTCCTGGCATTCTTTCCAATATCTCGGACTAACATGGTATATCAATCGCCTCCGTTACGAACGTGGTGAGATCACAAAACCTTCTATCCGAAAATTGGCAGAACCGGGAAAATGGTGGAAGTATTATGGTGCGAACTTCCTCGCTGCTTCTTCGGCATTGGCGATTATCCTTGTTCTTAGGCTTACGCAAGAATACCATCATTTATCCTATGATCAAATATATTACATGATCATACTTTGTTTCCTTCTGACACATTATTATCACGATCATATTTTATTTACGAAGTCCGAAGAGATCAGAACTGTTCAGCCTTCGTAGGGCTGCGCGGGGTTCAGCCATAGCTGAACCCTATCCTTCTTTTCCGTTGTTGTACCCGCCCCAATAATATTTTTTTTACACTAATCATACTTACTATTATGCCAATGTTTACACGCAGTGCATCTGCAAAATGGAATGGAACTGGAAAAGAAGGCAAGGGCTGGGTCGGCACCGAATCAAAGGCTATTGAAACGGCTTACAACTGGCAAAATCGTTTCGGCGATGGCTCAGGCACAAATCCGGAAGAAATGGTCGCCGCTGCTCATGCAGCATGCTTTAATATGAAACTCGCCTTTGTACTCGATGGAATGGGGATGACAGCCGACGAGATCAATACCTCTTCCGCTTTGACCACAGATAAGGCTCCGGGAGATTGGACCATTACAAAGATCCACCTTACGACAACAGCAAAAATCCCGAATGGTGATGATGCCAAATTACAGGAAGCAGTTGAAAATGCCAAAGCAAACTGCCCGATCTCTCGCGCATTAAATGCGGAGATAACGGTTGATGCGAAATTGGTATAAAGAAAATCAGAGGAGAAGGATGAAATATGTTTTCATCCTTCTTCCATATTTTTAATAACCTGGGAATGAATGAAAAATCTTATTCTGGATATCTTCCGGAAGAGTAGATTCATAAATATCGAGTCCGCTTCCGCCATCTCTGTTTGATGAAAAATAGATCGTCTTTCCATCACTTGTGATCATCGGGGAAATATCATCTTTATCCGAATTGATCGGAGAAGGCAGCAGTATTGGTTTTGACCAATCAATGTCTCTCGAACCAATGTGTTCCGACATATAAATTTTCCTCTTAATATCAACTCCCTTTTTTTCTTTTGACGAATAAAACAAAAAGCGTCCGTCTGGAGAAATAAATGGCGTTCCATTATAAATCCCGATATTGATGCGTGATCCGAGATTTTGCGGTTCACTCCACGTACCGTCAGAACTCTGATGAGAAACATAAATATCCACGAGCATCTCCAATGATCCCATTGGACTTTGCTTATTAGAAGCAAAATACATATCAACTCCGTTTTGTGTAATCGATGGTTGACTTTCCCACTTGATACTATTTACCGGACTTGGCAATACTCTTATAGTCGGTATACTATCTAATCCAAAACCTTGCCAAATATTGATGTCGCCTCCGATATGAGTTTCTCTGTTCGATGCAAAATAGAATCTTCCGATATTGTCAAAGGTGATACTGCCGACAAAATCCTGAGGGTTATTGGTGACTTTGCAATATTCGGGTTCGGTCCATGCAGAATCCAATGCTATTCGTTTTGTCATATAAATATGTGTCTTACCTGAAGAGCGATTAGTGGCGAAGTACATAGTGAGGCCATTCCGTTTTATATATGCTCCGTAATCATCAACCTTGGAATTAATATTCGGTACTTTTCGGGCAATTCCTACAATCGAGGCTTTTACCGGATCGAACGGATCTTGAGAGAATGATGCTTCGCTCAGAAAAAAGACAAATGTGAATGCAATAAAAAACAGAATAGTGTAGTATTGTTGTTTCATGGCTTATCTCCTCAAAATATTTACTACAAAACTACGGCAAATTTATTTTTGCATCGAACTTTCTCTCATAAAAAAGGTTGTACAGCCCTCACAAATAATCAGGCGAGTTAAAACCCCTTGAAAGTACGCGTTTATTTCAGTCCGAATGCATTAGATGAGATCGATCTTCGCGATAAGACCATCGTCGTGATTGATGTCCTTCGGGCATCGACAACGATCACGTATGCAATGAATGCCGGAGCACGTGAAGTGATTCCGGTGGGTTCTGTCGATCAGGCAATGAAGATCGTCGGTAATCTTTTCTCAACCTTAACTATTCTCTGCGGCGAACGTGGGGGCAAACGTATCGAAGGGTTTAAACTCGGCAACTCTCCTGCCGAATATACGAAAGAAGCTGTTGCCGGAAAAGCTCTTATCCTTACAACGACTAATGGCGCAGTCGCTTTGACAAAAGCGAAACATGCACGTCATTGTTTTGTCGGAAGTTTTGTAAATCTCTCAGCAGTTGTTCGGGCGTTAAGTGAACTTCCCGATCTTGAACAGACAGGCCTTGTTATCATTTGCAGCGGACGCGAAGATGATTTCTCACTTGAAGATGCTGTCTGTGCGGGTTTGATCCTCACTAAACTTGCAGAAAAAATTCCGAATCTCGAACTTACCGATAGCGCTCGCACCGTACTTTCTGTATATAAGGAATACGGAAATGATATTTACGGTACACTATCTCAAAGTGAACATGGAAAATATCTTACGACTATTGGTTTCTCAGAAGATATTCTGGCGGCAAGCGAAGTTGATAGCGTTCCGATCGTTCCTGTCTTAGAGCAGACAGTCATTAAGAAGAAGTTGACTTATTAAATACTTTTTGTCATTCGGAGCGAAGCGAAGAATCTCAGGGGTTCGTATTATTTATGAAAGCACGAGATTTTTCGTTCCGCTTTGCTCCACTCAGAATGAAAAAAATAATTTTTACTATTTAAGCCAATGAGCCTCCGTAAAAACCAATTCTAATTATCCTCATTTTTCTTAAAATATTGGGAGTTATTCCCGGAACCTTGTGTTTATTAATGGGGATTTGTGGCGAATTATAATATTTCGCCCATATTATCGTCATAAATCTCCGATCCGAGCGATCTCCCATTTTCGCAGCAAAGTGCCGTGGTAATTGTCTCTGTGCAAAAGCGAAAGTGAGGATTTTATCTATGTTAAACGAATTCGAATATACTAATCGGCCGTCAGTTCGCGTCACCCGTTCGGGCAGTACGCGGGCTGCGGGTTATTCGCGAGTTATTCCGATGGAGCCGGACGATGTGGCAATTCCGGAAGATGCCGATTTTCTTTATCCACAGGAACTTGAGGAAGTTGCAGAACCGGTAGCACGTCAGCGCCGTCCGCGTGGAGCGCGTCCAATGCCAAAGCGTCTATCTGAAGAGATTGAAGAAGAAGAAATTAAAGCCCCTGCTGCGAGAAGGCGCAGTTCTCGAGCATCATCAGAAGTGCCGCCTGCCGGAGAGCAGATACCTCTAAAATTAAGAACACCAGCCAAAAAAACTGATTCTACCGTTAAACAGCGTCAAGTACTTGGTGTTCTCTTAATTATGAGCGCCGTACTTCTTGTGCTTGCCATCATCAGCTACAGCCCGCAGGATACTGCTCAAGCCGAAACGCGGCTTGGTGATCTTCCGGCAGTTTTTACCCGTAGCGATCCGATGATCAATGGCAATGCCGATACAGCACATAACTGGCTTGGACTTATCGGCGCAATGCTTGCGAATTTCTTTATTAATAAGACTATCGGTTACGCAGCAATAATTTTCCCGCTCTTTCTTGGATGGTGGTCGCTTGCACTATTTAAATTTTCTACGAAGCAGCGCCGCCGGCTGACGCTTGCAACGACTTTTATGCTGATCTCCGCCGTACTTTTTTCGGCAACGATCGGCGCAACGCAGCTTATTAATGCCCTGCCGCATCTTGACCGTGAATGGTCCGGAGCTATCGGACAATTTTTAGGCTTGACGTTCACGCGTCTCATCGGTTCTATCGGCGCATTATTAATTTATGCAACATCGTTCATCGTGATGCTTGTCTTTGCAATTGATCTTGATATCGAGCTGACCTTCCGCCGTGTCCAAGGCGGATACTCAGGCTTCTCAGGCAAGACGCGGATGAAGCTCATCGAATTCTGGGATAAGCGTGAAGCAAAAAAACAGGAAAAACTTTTACGCAAAGAACAAAGTGCAGAAGTCGAAGAAGAAATCGTTGAAGATATTCCTGCACCAATAATTGCGAAAGAAGAAAAAGTTGTAGTTAAGCAAAAAGAAAAAACCACAAATCCTATTAGTCCTATAGGACATGTAAGTCCAATAGAACCTAAACCTGAAGCTAATCCAGAAAAAAAATCGGAAGACTTAGACCCTGCCCGCGATATCATCGTGCGCTCAAATGGCTCTGCACAAATTCCAGGCAATGGAAAAGCAGAAACGCAATCATCAGAAAAAATTTCGCCTAATGCTCCGTTCTTAAAAGTACGTCCTGCTCCGAAAAGCGGAGCGCCTGTTCAGCAGCCGATTCCGAGACTGACAAAAAATCCGAATGATATTATCGGCGAAAAAACAAATGGGCTTTCAAGATTATCGAACGGCGCTTTCTCTGCACCGTCGCCGAGATCAGTTCGTATTCTTCCCGATGATGTGACCAATGAGTCTTATAAGACTAATACGTCCCATTCCCCAATCATTGAACCGAAGGCTGAAGCTATTATTGAACAATCACCTATAAGCGCTGAAGAAAAAATTCCTATTATCGAGATCGGTGATGAAAAAGTTTTAAGCAATGAAGCTCTTCCGCATTCACTTGATACACCAAGCGAATTCGCAGCGATCATCATCGAGCCGAAAGTGCCGATCATTGAAAAGACACCGGCATCATTATTCAGTGCTGCTGAAAAAACTGTTATTCCGGAAAATCCGTACAACGAACATCTCAGCAAATATCGCCATCCATCTGTTGAACTTCTGACGCCCGTTGATCCAAGCGATGAGATCGACGCCGATGATGAAGAGCTATCGGCAAAAGGTACATTGCTTCGCGATAAGCTTGCAACATTCGGAGTTGATATCGAAAATATTGTTGTCACTCCCGGTCCTGTCGTAACGCTTTATGAATTCACTCCTGCCGAAGGAGTGAAGGTTTCTGCTGTCGGAAATCTTACCGATGATATTGCACTTGCGATGAAAGCCCGCGGCATTCGTATCATCGCTCCGATGCCTGGTCGCGGAACGATCGGCATTGAAATTCCGAACGATCATCCCAAAATGGTGACGATGCGCTCGGTGCTCGAAAGCCATGCTTTCACAAATTCGAAGATGAATCTTCCCTGCGCTTTGGGCAAAACAATTTCCGGCGACGTCTATATAGATGATCTTTCGAAGATGCCGCATTTGCTTATCGCAGGTGCAACGGGCTCGGGAAAATCTGTCGGAGTGAACGGCATCATCGCATCATTGCTCTATGCAAAAAGTCCGCGTGATGTAAAATTTGTGATCGTCGATCCGAAAAAGATCGAGTTATCATTATATAAAGCGCTTCGCAATCATTTTCTTATTATCTCGCCTGAAGCCGGAGAAGAAATCGTTACGACTCCGCAATATGCAGTGATAGCACTCAAAGCACTGGAGATCGAAATGGAAAAGCGATATGACCGCCTTGCTAAAGCTGCCGTTCGTTCTCTTGCCGATTATAATCTGAAAGTTTCGCAAGGCAAATTAAAATCTACACAGGAAGAGCAGCATTATCACTTGCCCTATATCGTCGTCATCATTGATGAACTTGCCGACTTGATGATCACTGCCGGACGCGAGATCGAAGAGCCGATCTGCCGTTTGGCACAGATGGCGCGTGCTGTCGGTATTCACCTAATTCTTGCAACGCAGCGACCTTCGGTTGATGTCATCACCGGAGTTATTAAAGCAAATTTCCCGGCGCGTATTGCCTATCAGGTTGCAACGAAAGTTGATTCGCGTACGATCTTGGATTCCATGGGAGCAGAGCAATTACTTGGCAACGGTGATATGCTCTATCTGCCATCTGGCACTCCGAAACCGATCCGCTTGCAGGCTCCGTATATTTCCACTGATGAAGTTGAAGCGATGGTCGAATCGATTGCTGTTCAGCAAGGGTCGGGCTATTGCTATTCACGTCCCTGGACGCTTCCGGCGCTACGTCAAAAAGGCGGCGGCACATCGAGCGGAAATGATGACGGTGAATACGATGAGCTTTTTGAAGAAGCGGCATGGTGTTTTTTCCGCAATAAACAAGGTTCAACCTCTATGCTGCAGCGCCGCTTGAAAATTGGCTATTCCCGCGCTGCAAGAATAGTCGATGAACTCGAACGAGTCGGCATCATCGGTCCATCCGATGGAGCCAAAGCCCGAGAAGTCCGCATCGAATCCGAAGAGGAATTAGAATTGATTTTACGGAATTTGGATTAAATATTAGCAATAGGGCAATTCTTCATCCCCTAGAATTAATTTCAGGAAAATTGTTGTATTTTTGTATCATGAAATACAGTATTGCCATCCTAATATTTTTCTGCTCTGCAATCCTTCATGCCCAGCAGCCAGTAATAGATTA
>JANYLL010000113.1 GCA_025357895.1 Ignavibacteriota bacterium | reverse complement strand
CGAATAATGGGTTTATGCTTTCTGATACATCCGTTCATAGCAACAATCCTCATGATAGTGCATCGATAAAAGTACATTATAATCCTTTAAAAATTCAATCATATTCGGGCATCATTACAATTACAACAGATGAATCATCTTCGAATTCACATGGTATTATGCTGAGTGGCACAGGAGTTGATGGAAAATTCTCAGCGCCTTCAAGTATTGATTTTGGCGATTTGAAACTTGGTGGAATGAGTGACACGATGTTGATGCTCAGAAATCTTGGTTTAGCGCAACTGAATATTACCGGATATTATCTTACTGACCCGTCCGGAGGTTTCGTATTCATCGATACGATCGCGCATGTTTTAGGTCCGAAGGAATACGCATGGATAAAGATTCGATTCACTGCTGCCAAAGAGCAATCATATCAAGGTACGATCACAATCACCACGGATGAATCATCTCTCTCTTCGCACCGGATAACCTTAAGCGGCAGAGGAGTTAATTCGAAACTTACGATAAGTCCGTCACTTCTTAATTTTGGCAATGTTGATTCAGCAAAGACATTACAGAAAGTATTGACCATCACCAATACCGGAACTTCTGCGGCAACGATCGATTCGCTTCGTATTTCGGGTTCGAATATGTTTGTCATTGATTCGCCTTTAGTGGCATTTTCAATTCCGGCAGGCAGCAAAAATACTATATGGATTTCCTTCAACCCGATCGCAGCAGGGCAGGCAAATGCAAAACTTACGATCGGCACTGCTGAAGGCACAAAACCACAAGTACAATTGACCGGCAATGGAGTTGGAAAAAAAGATACTGTGCAACATGGAAGTGTTGGGATGACAAATCCAATCATTAACTTTATGGAAGTAACTCCGAATCCTGCATCGAATAATGCAAAGCTGAAAATGGGCATTGCACATCATCTTGAAGATGTAAAAATACATTTCTATGATGCCGCCGGAAGATCGTTGGGCACACAAAACATTGGCGAACTTAATGAAGGCATAAATATTAGTAGTCTTGTTTTACCTAATACCTCCGGTGTCGTTTTCCTTAGAATTATTTCAGGGGGAAACCTGGTAGGTTCAACAGAGATTATTCTTCTGCGCAAATAAATTTCTGAAACTCCATTCATCTAGAATTCGTATTGGTCTGCAAAGACCAACGCATGACAATACCCGCTTCGCGCCCAATTACAGCTAATGCCGACCCGGCTCTTCTGCGGGCTTATCGCGGAATTTTCTGGGACCGAGTACTTCTTTTGAAGCGATTAGAAAGTTACCATCCTGATATTGTCATCAACACATTCGGAAAAAGAGAACTTGTTCTTATTAATCGCCCTGAATACATTCATGAAGTGTTCGTCGAGCAAGCCGATAAATTTCATAAGGGTGAGCAATTTAAGATCTATACCCGCCCGCTTCTTGGCAACGGTCTTCTTTTATCTGAAGATGAAGTTCATAAACGCAATCGAAAATTAGTTGCTCCTGCTTTTGTGCATCGCCGCATTCGCGACTACGCAAAAGTGATGTCTGATTATACTCTCCGTGCAATGTCACAATGGCAAGATGGTGATGTGATAGATATTTCGCGTGAGATGATGCGCATCACTTTAGGTATCACAGGCAAAACGCTATTTAATACCGATCTTTCCGAAGAAGCAGATGATGTAAAACGTCGCCTGACCTATCTCATGAACTACGCGGAGCAGCAGCTTCGCATTCCGATCCATATTCCATTTGAATGGCACACTCCGAGAAATAACAGAGTTCGTAAGGAAATTGCAGGACTTGATAAGATCATTTATGGAATGATCTCCGAACGGAGAAATTCTAAAACCGATGCGGGTGATCTTCTTTCAATGCTGCTTCTGGCGCGTGATGAAGATGATGGATCTGGAATGACGGATAAACAAGTTCGAGACGAAGCAATGACGATCTTTCTCGCAGGTCATGAGACCACAGCAAATGCAACGGCATGGATGTGGTATTTACTTGCGAAGAATCCGGAGATATTTAAAAAACTGCAAGATGAACTTGTAGTTCTCGGAGGTAAGGCGCCGACACTTGATGATCTTCCGCGATTGCCTTATACTTTGCAGATCTTCAAAGAAGCAATGCGGCTTTATCCCCCTGCATATATTATTGTCCGCACTGCGATCAGTGATTGTCTCATAGACGGATATTTAATAAAGAAAAATGCGGCAATTATTATCAGTCCGTATCTTCTTCACCGGAAAGCTGAATTTTTTCCTGATCCGGAAAAATTCGATCCGGATCGTTTCAGTCCTGAAAATGAAAAGATGATTCCGCGTCACGCCTATCTTCCTTTTGGAGGTGGGGCGCGTGTATGCATCGGTAATCAGTTCGCTTTGATCGAAGGACATTTGATGACAGCTACTATTGCGCAGAAATTTTCCTTCGAATTGTTAGATTCAACTCTGGTAGAAATGGAGCCTCTGATTACACTGAGACCCAAAGGTGGTATTCGGGTGAGGCTTTTGGAAGTAAAATAGCATTTTCGACTATACCTCGGAGTTTCTTCCTTAAATTTGTGGTAATAATTTCGTAATGATTTAATAATATTGCCATAATACAATGGGATTTGCAAATTTTATCCGAAGCATTCTCCCAAAGGAGAATCAATATTTTGATCTTTTTACTGCCAATGTAGGCAATATCCAATCCGCTTCGACCGATCTGCGGCTGCTATTGGATGCTACTTCTCCGGCTGAAAGGAAGATCCTGATCTCGAAGATCGAAGATGCCGAGCATCGCGGCGATATCATTACACATGACATTTTTAATGATGTTTCACAGACGTTCATCACGCCCATTGACCGAGAAGATATTTTTGCGCTTGCTTCAATACTCGATGATATTCTCGATCTGATGGAAGATACTGCATTGCATACTGTGCTCTATGAAGTGACGGTTTTCCCGAATGAGTTTCGCGACCTTACCGATACATTATGCAGCGCCGTAAAAAGTTTGGCACAGGCAGTACCAATGTTATCGAATATGAAAAATCGTGAAGAGATCCATCGTCTTTGCGAACACATCAATACCTGCGAAAATGCAGGAGATGATATTTATCATAATGCCATAGCAAGACTTTTCCGCGAGCAAAAAGATCCCATCGAACTTATCAAGCTCAAAGAAATTTTAGGAGATATAGAAAACGCAATTGATAAATGCGAACATGTTGCAAATGTAATGGAAGGCATTGTCATTAAGTATGCATAATAAACTTTTATGACACTTGTTTATATCGTTATAGGCATCGCGCTCATCTTTGATTACATCAATGGTTTTCATGATGCAGCAAATTCTATTGCAACAGTAGTATCTACCCGAGTCCTTACTCCGGGACAGGCAGTGATCTGGGCTGCGTTCTTTAATTTCGTGGCAGCTTTCGGTTTTGGTACAGGTGTTGCAAAAACGATCGGTTCGGGAATGGTTGATATTTCTGTGGTCACGACATACGTCATCATGGCTGGTCTTGCCGGAGCGATCATCTGGGATCTGATAACTTGGTGGCTCGGTCTGCCGACAAGTTCATCTCATGCTTTGATCGGAGGATATGCCGGAGCAGCAATTGCAAAAGTCGGGGGCTTCGGGGCTATTATCGCATCCGGTTGGACTAAGACAATTCTTTTCATTGTCCTTTCACCGCTTATAGGAATGGTGCTTGGATTTCTTATCATGCTTATTGTTACATGGTCATCGCGCAAAAGTACACCGTTTGCTGTCGATAAATGGTTCAGGCGCGGACAGCTTTTTTCTGCAGCGGCGTATTCGCTTGGTCATGGGACGAATGATGCACAAAAGACGATGGGTATTATTGCAGGAGTTTTATTTGCAAATAAACTGATCCCTACTTTTGAAATTCCGTTTTGGGTGATCCTTGCAGCTCATGCAGCTATTGGTCTTGGCACACTTTCGGGCGGATGGCGGATAGTAAAAACAATGGGAATGCGCATTACGGCATTAAAGCCGATCGGTGGCTTTTCAGCAGAGACAGCAGCAGCAGTCACGTTGCTCGGATCGGCTGCAGCGGGAATTCCTGTTTCGACGACTCATACGATCACCGGAGCGATCGTCGGAGTCGGTTCGCTCAAGCGATTATCGGCAGTAAGATGGGGAGTAGCAACGCGAATTATCTGGGCTTGGATATTAACGATTCCTGCCGCCGCAGGTATTGGCGCAGCAACATATTATCTTATCAGAGCATTAGGAGGGGAATAAGCAAATGATGAACCCCTTGAGGTTTATCTCGATGTAGCTTATTGCAACCCCTCTGACGATTCCTGACATTTTTTTTTCGCTCCGCTCAAAAAATCTCTGTTCGGAATGACATGATATATCAAAAGACCCCTACGATTATCATTGCTTCTGAATTCTTGTCCTTGTTCCATAGTTATTATCTGTTATGAAATACTCAATTTTTTTCCTGATTCTTTTCGCATCGGTTCTTCTCCATGCCCAACCTCAAATGCAGTGGCAGAAATGCCTTGGCGGAACAAAAAATGATTTTCCCGGTGGTATGATACAAACCCGCGACGGCGGTTATATTATGGCAGGGCAGACGCAATCGCATGACAGCGACGTCACATTTAATCATGGCAAGAACGATCTCTGGATCGTGAAGATGAATTCCATAGGCAGCATCCAATGGCAGAAAACTTATGGCGGATCTCAGGATGAAAATGGCGGTGCGATTATTGAAGCTCTTGACGGCGGATTTGTAATCGCTGCTTCGACAAACTCAGGCGATGGTGATCTGCAAGGGATCCGCCAGCCGGATATCTCTCAATCCGATGTCTGGATACTAAAGATCGATACGGCGGGGAAAATTATGTGGCAAAAAATTTACGGCGGATCCGGCAATGATTTTGCAACTTCGATTGTCCCGGGCAGCGAAGGCGAATATGTAGTATCGGCGGCAACGGAATCAAGTGACGGAGATGTGAAAGGTTATCATGGTGGATCAGGTTTTGATATTTGGGTCTTTCAGATAAGCGAAACAGGTTCGCTCGGATGGCAGAAAACTTTCGGAGGCACACAAGATGATGAAGGCGGCATCATGCAAATCTCGGGCGGAGGATTTGCCATCATCGGCACAACATATTCGCATGACGGAGATGTGATCGGCAGACATGCTATCGATACTTCGCTATCTGATGCCTGGCTTGTAAAACTTTCGGGTACGGGAAATATAGAATGGCAGAGAACGTATGGCGGATCGAAATATGAGGAAGGAAATTCGCTTATTGAGACCTTTGACCGCGGATATGCAATTGCAGGGTTAACGACATCTACAGATGGAGATGCTTCCGGTCTGCACGGATCATATTTTTCTGATTGCTGGGTTGTTAAAACTGATAATGCAGGTAAAATAGAATGGCAAAGATCATTAGGAGGATCGAGCGGTGATATTGCCTATTCAATTCTGCAGACTGCCGATTCAGGCTATGTCGTTTCAGCCAATACTTCTTCCACCGATGGTGATGTGGTAGGATTTCACGGAGTTTCCGATTGCTGGGTTTTTAAACTTTCGAAGTCCGGAAATCTTTTGTGGCAAAAAACATTTGGCGGCTCGGCATCGGATGCGAATAGCGGCGCGGGGATTATGCCAACTGCCAATTCGGGATTTCTTATTGCAACAGTTACCTCATCATCCGATGGTGATGTATCCGGCAGGCGCGGAGATAGTACGAGAGACGGTGATATCTGGCTTGTAAAACTTTCTCAGGATCTTAGCAGCGTAGAAAATATTGCAGGCGTAAGTGTTAGCAATGTTGCTATCTACCCTAATCCAAGTATCGGAATTGGAAAATTTTTTTATGTTCTTGATAAACCTTCACAAGTAAAAATTGAGGTCTTCGATCCGCTCGGAGAAAATCTTCGCACATTGATAAATTCAAAAGAAGAAGAGGGAAGTCATGAGCATACATTTGATATTTCAGATCTTCCATCGGGGACTTATTTTTTAAGGATTGAGATGGAGGGAAGGTTGGTTATGAAGGTTGTTGAGATTCATCATTAGCAGAGTTCATTATGAAATATATTTTCAGTCTTGTTTTTTTGGTTCTTATCCCCCCTGTGTTATCTGCTCAGGCTCCTGCAATTGAATGGGAAAAATGTTACGGAGGAACCCGTGATGATAGAGCTTCGTGTATAATCCAAACAACCGATGGTGGTTATGCCATCGCCGGAAGCGCTGCTTCTGACGACTTCGATATCAGGCACGGTGAAAATAATTATACTGGAAAACATGATTTCTGGATAGTGAAAATAAATTCGAAAGACTCCATCGAATGGCAAGTGATGTTCGGCGGAACCGATGAAGATAATGCCTATTCCATTATTCAAACATACGACGGTGGATATCTTGTCACTGGCGAGACAGTTTCCAAAGATGGTGATGTTAGCGGCTACCATGGTATTTTTTTAAGTCCAAGATCGGATTATTGGGTTGTAAAACTAAATAACAAAGGAGTATTAGAATGGCAAAAGCCATTAGGAGGCACGAATGACGAAACATCTGCACGAGCAGTTCAAACGAAAGACAGTAATTATGTCATTTCAGGATGGACGTGGTCAAAAGATGGCGATGTCACCGGGAATGATAGCACTTTGTGGAAGAATTGGAGTGTTAAAATGGATAGAAGTGGCTCCATCCTTTGGGAGAAATGTGCACCAACTGTTAAAAAAAGTGGTATCACTGGAACGTCTGAACACATGGCTATTACCGCGACATCGGATGGTGGTTTTGCAGTTGCTGGATTAATTGATACATCCGGGGTAAGTCTTGATCATCAGGATGGAATGGTTTTTAAGTTTGATGATACCGGAGTGGTTCAATGGTTTAAGGTATTGGGAGGATTGGGGAATGATTTTTTTAATTCAATCATCCAAACTATGGATGGTGGTTATGCAATGGCAGGGACAACAACTTCGAATAAGGAAGAAATGGCCAATCATGGGACGTGGGATTTTTGGGTTGTTAAGTTACGAAATGATGGTTCGTTTGAATGGGAAAAGTGTTTTGGTGGCTCTAACGAGGAAGTTGCGAATTCCATTATTCAGACAAAAGAAGGAGGGTATGCTGTTGCAGGATACACTACATCGGGCGATGGTGATGTCATAGGATTTCATGCTGCCGCTGATTTCTGGCTTGTGAAACTGAGCAGCGCAGGAATTTTGGAATGGCAGAAGTCTCTTGGCGGATCAGATTATGAAACGGCACACTCAGTCATTCAATCCAAAGACGGCGGATTTGTTTTAGCAGGAGAGACTCTTTCAAGAGATGGCGATGTGACAGGAATTCATCCTCCTTTTGGCGCATCGGACGCAGATTATTGGATCGTAAAATTACAGCCTGTTCTCTCTGTTCCTGAAACTCCGAAACCAGCTTATGAAAATATTTTTCTTTCTCCGAATCCAGGTAATGGCATCGGAAAGATTTCCTACAATATCGCCGCTTTCTCCTTTGTCAAGATCGAAATCTTTAATCTGCTTGGAGTAAATCTTCGCACACTGATAAATTCAAAAGAAGAAGAGGGAAGTCATGAACATACATTCGATATTTCAGATCTTCCATCAGGGACTTATTTTTTAAGGGTTGAGCTGGAAGGGAAGTCGGTTATGAAGCCAGTGGAGTTAATTCATTAAAACAGATGGAACTATAAATCCGTAATCTTTTTCAATTGATTTAATCATGATCTTATGATAGGAAAGCCGTACATTGTTTTAGGTCTGTTTCTTTTTATTTGTTATGCCGCTCCTGCAAAAGGGCAGACCTCTGATAGCTTAGTGATAAGTTTTAAGAATGGTCAGAAAGTTACCCTTGCATTATCTCAAATCCAAAAAATTACATTCGATACACTTACTGCCAATGTGAATGATAAAAATACATCTACGAACGGCTTACAACTTTTAGCGAGTTATCCGAATCCATTAAGATCAAGTACAACGATAGATTTTGATATTGCAACTACAGGTCTTGTAAAAATTTCGATCTATGATGCGAAAGGTAATGCAATTCGAAATTTACAGGTAAACTCTCAATTAGGACGAAATCAGATTGTTTGGGACGGACTCGATAATTCCGGTATTCATGTTCCAAGCGGCGAATATTTTTACGAAGTAAGGTTTAAGAATGATATACAAGTGAGAAAAATGGTAGTGATAAAATGAAAAAAACTGTTATCATATTCTCTCTTTTCTTTGCATTGAACTTATATGGGCAGAATACAAGAATGTGGGTAGGAGAAAAAAACGGGAAAATTCTTTCATATCCAATTGATAGCATAGAGAAAATAACCTTTATAAAAAATTCTCCATCATGGAAATACAATGCTATGGATGTTTTCTCACGTCAAACTATTCCATATCATGGGGTTTATAGAGTTAATCCAACGAACACAATTACTTTTAATAGTGATACATTGATAATATCTGATCCAATCATGTTTGCACAAAAATATCCCGTACATGGATATATGCCACATCCAGTTCCTATTGATAGCATAACTTTTTCTTTCTTTCAAAAAGATACAAATATTTTAGAAGTCTCTGCCAAGGATACTTTTTGGTGTAGTCATCCATTTGTTGATTATGGGTCATATCAGTGCGCCTTATGGTTACACAATAGAATTTATTTTTCAGATCCATATGGTTATTTGGAAATAGATTCTTCGTTCAAAATTATTAAAGATTCTACGTATTGCCCAGAGCTTAAAAGCGGACTTACTTTTGCAGCAAATTCAGAAAGTACTAAACTTCTAAGTATTGATAGACGCCAATTTGCTTATGATGAGAACGTATCAGTCGGTTATCTCATCGAGTCAGATATTCAAAATGGTAATAGCTCCAAATTTTTAGGAATGCTTGATTCCGGGATTTCAAGCGCAATCTATTTTGGAAAGGATACTATTATCTATTACTCGTATGGAAATATATTAAGCGTGGAAGATAAATCAGCGGATGCAGGATATTATTTGTTTGACCGTATCACTGGGAAGAATACGCTTATTTGTCATTTTCTCTCGGACATTGGGGCTTTAGAAATGATCAATGGTTTTGATATAAGTCCTGATGGAAAAAAAATTCTCATACCTTCAGTTGGAATACGAATCCCTTATTTAATCGAGTATGATATTTTAACTCATGTTTTTGATACTTTACGTATTCCTTTCACTCCATCGAATAACAGAAATGGGCTATGGCTGCGGTACAATCATGATGGTTCGAAGATTCTTTATTGCAACTATGCACCGGCAAAGCTTTTGGGTCTTGCTACCAGCGAAATCGGAATTATAGACAGAAAATCTCTTTCCAAAAAGATAGTAAGCACAAATCCGACAAATGAGGGGAGATGGATCTGTCTCTTCCCTAACTGGTCACCTGATGAAAAAAAAATTGTTTGCTGCGCTGCTACAATTTTAAGAGAACCGGCAGGTTATCTCGGATCTTTTGAAATTTGTATTCTAAAAATGTTTTAATAGCGATTTAACAACTAAAAAAATATCATTATGAACATGAACATTAAAGAGTTTGAGTTGGTAAAATAATGAATCCTTTGAACTTTCTCTCCCGACTTCGCTTTTCATAAGGCGATTGGAGTTTCTTAATCTTGTATAAAACCACAGGGAAATTTTTTCTTCTTGCTTTCTTCTTATCTTTGGCGCCGCAAAGCCTTCTTGCGCAGCCCATAATCTCTTATCTTATTCCCGATATCGGAACGCCGGGAATGAATACATATATGGAGATCATTGCGCCGATCAAGGATACTTCCGATTTCGGCAAGGATGGTTTTTATTTAGGCAATCGCGGCGATATTATCCAGATCGTCTGCGTCAATCCTTCGGATACGCAATATGTTCGCTTCGGTCCGTGCAGCGTAAGTTGGAACGGGCGGATGATCTCAACACAGGTTTTTGTACTGCCCTGGACGCAGCCAAATTCATCCGATTGGCAGAATGGGATTAAGATTCCTATACAAGTTCTCTTCGATGGCGATCTATCAAATGTCGATACGTTCTATATCGTCAAGCCGCAAAACTTAAGTCCTTCTATTGTCCTGACATCCCCCGGTACACTTGGCTCCGGTCTTGGTTGGGGCAAGCGTTCACGACGCGGCGCGATGATCGTCGATAGTCTTGTACTCGCAGCAGTGGGTACATATAATTTCAGCACTTCTGACTGCGATCCATTCACTACGGGCAATCAGGGATATTTACCGTTCATAGTTATCAGCAAAGGGCGGATCAGCGTTGCAAGCAGTTCTGTATTGGATGGTAGCGCAACAGGAATTGATGCCGGTCCCGGCGGCGGCGGAGGAGGTAACGGACTTGTCTGTGATACGCGAGGCGGAAACGGTTTCACCGGCGGCGGAGGAAATTCGCATTGGTATAATGCTTGCTCGCAAGGTCCGCCTGCTGGAGAAGGTACCGGATTTTTTCAAGACGGCTTGAATAGCGTTACAGGCGGCGAAACAAGCTCACAGAATGAAGGCGGCGGAGGCGGAACAGGGCATCCATTTGGAGCCGGAGGAGATGCTGGATATTTCAATTCCGGACTCAGCAAACCTCCCGGAAGTTTTGGCGGAGGGAAAGGCGGACCCGGATGCTGTTCACCACAAGAAGGCGGTGGCGGTGGCGGTGGATTTGCAGTAAAGGGTTTTGATGGCGGTGTGTTAATTGTGATCCATACAAGTTTTGGAAATCCTTACGGAAATTCCGAGCTGGTTCCTCTATCAGGCGGCTCAGGCGGCGGAGGC
>JANYLL010000106.1 GCA_025357895.1 Ignavibacteriota bacterium | reverse complement strand
CCAATTTAAATGGATCAATTATTCCGGATATCTCGACCTTATTTGTATTGACGAAAGTCTTGCTTTTTTCTTCTAGTATTTCGGAAGCAATGTTCTTAAACTGTTCCTGTGACAAAGTATGTAACGTTTCTATCTCTACTCTAAAAGTAGAAAGTTTTTCGTTTAAATCCTCTTCTTTCTTACGAAGTTCAGTGAGGGAAGTATTGAGATCAAGTATCATTCGGTTCTTTTCAATTATCACTTCTTCAGCTTTTTCCAACTTATCTTTTATAAGCTCTAAGGTTTCTCTTGTTGTATATTTTTTTTCGACTTCTTCTTTCGTTAATTTCTGCTCCGATGCTGCAGTCAATGAAAGCACGAGCTGTCGTTGGTTGTCAGTTTCCTCCTTTGCTTCGCCAAGCTCTTTCTTTACATCGGCCAAACTTTCGGTGAGTTGGCTATAAAGCTGCTTTGATACATAATTCTTTTCAAGTTCCTCCTTTGTAATGCGATTAGCTATCTCATTTTTTAGATTTTCGATCAGTGTTTGCTGCTCTTCAATTTCGGTTTTTGGTGCATATTTTTTTTGAATCGTAACTTTTTGTCCGAAGTAACACAAAGCTGCTCCTATCGCGATACCCAGGAGAAGAAATAATACAGTATCCATGTTATTAAGACCTCTGAGTGAAGCCCTTCTTCACTTCAGGGTGTTGATTAATAAATGTGCCCAGTCCACTGTCGCTAGTTGCAAGTTGCTTCATTGTATCGACATTGCTATGCCCCACATTGGAAGTACTATAGCTATATATTTTTGGGTTGCCTTTGTACATAACGTCGATCGAATCAACATTTATATTATATCCTGCAACGCCAGAATTCAAACTGAGATCCAAGTATGTTTGCATATTTGTTTATAAAAAAAATTCTCTTTCCTTTTAACTGCATCCGCTCGTCGTACCACAATCTTCACATACCGTGCAGGCGCCGTTGCGCTTTACTCGCATCGAGCCGCAGGCAGGGCATTGCTCGCCGGTGTAACCTTTAGTCTTGGCTTCGCGGTATTTGACCTTGCGTGTTTCTGCCGTCGTTGCATGGCTCATTTCCATGACGGGCTCGCCTTCTCTATCGACACTCGCAGTCTTGAGCATTTCGACTACGGCATCTTCGCTGGGCTGCTCCATTTCCGGAGCGGGCGAAGCGGGAGATTGATGTTCGGGATGTTTGGGTTCATCAACAGCTTTCACATGGACGAAATCCTGTCTGCCGAGATATTCGTACCCCAAAGCACGGAAGACATAATCTAAAATTGATGTAGCATTCTTAATGGCTTCATGTCCTTGCACCGAACCGGCAGGTTCGAAGCGAGTAAATGTAAAGGTATCAACAAGCTCTTCAAGCGGCACACCATATTGCAGCGCCTTCGATGCAAGCACGCTGAAGCAATTCATGAGTCCTTTGAAGCTTGCGCCTTCTTTATACATATCGATAAAGATCTCTCCGACCGATCCGTCTTCGTATTCACCGGTGCGCAGATAGATCTTATGTCCGCCGACGGTCGCTTCGCGAAGCCATCCGCGGCGCTTTGCGGGAAGTTTATGACGCTGCGGCTGCCATGTGCCGATCTCTTCTGCCTGTGCGCTGACAAGCTGATGGATCTGCGCTGCATCAAGCGTATCTTTTTCCGTATCCTCGGGATCGAGGAAGAGCACTTGCTCTGCTAAGTCGCCTTCTTCGTTGATGGAGTTCAGCGGCTGCGAAAGTTTCGAGCCATCGCGATAGAGCGCGTTAGCTTTTAGCATCAGGCGCCATGATTCCATATAGGCATCGTTGATATTATCAACGGTTGCCTCGTTCGGCATATTGATCGTCTTACTAATCGCACCGGAAATAAATGGCTGTGCCGCTGCCATCATGCGGATATGCGCGCTCGATGCGATGAAACGCTCGCCATACTTGCCGCATTTATTTGCGCAATCGAAGATCGGCAGATGCTCAGCTTTTAGTCCCGGAGCGCCTTCGATCGTCATTGTGCCGCAGATATAATCATTCGCTTTCGAAATTTCCTCGCGCGTAAAGCCAAGGGAGATCAGCATATCGAATTCCGGAGAAGACATTTCGGCATCGGTGAATCCGAGTTTCTTCAAGAAGTCTTCGCCAAGTGTCCATTTATTAAATGCAAAGCGCAGATCAAAAACATTATCACATTGTTTTTCGACTTCGTCTATCTTCTCATCGGTGAAGCCTTTCATCTTCAGGCTTGAACGATTGATGCCGGGACATCCGACAAGTGTGCCATAGCCCTTGCTAAACTTTTCGATCTCGTCGATGGCTTTATCAGAATAACCCAAACGCGTCAGCGCTTTATGCACTGATTGATTTACAATTTTGAAATATCCGCCGCCGGCAAGTTTTTTGAATTTCACGATCGCGAAATCCGGTTCGATGCCTGTCGTATCGCAATCCATTACTAAACCGATCGTACCTGTCGGTGCGATAACGGTGACCTGTGCATTGCGATATCCATGGCGCTCGCCAAGTTCATACGCTTTATCCCAGCATTCGCGTGCAGCTTTTAATAAGTCAGGTGGGCAATTCTCAGGATTTATTCCGAGAGGCTTGATCGTCAGTCCCTCATAACGCTCCGGCTCTGCATCGTAAGCGGCAAGCTTATGATTGCGGATAACGCGAAGCATGTGTTCGCTATTGGCAGCATAACGTGGGAAAGGCTTCAGATCGCGCGCCATTTCAGCACTTGTTGCATACGATTCACCGCACATGATTGCAGTAAGCGCTCCGGTGATCGCAAGTGCTTTCGGCGAATCATACGGAATGCCAAGCACCATCAAGAGCGTGCCGATATTTGCATAGCCAAGACCAAGCGTGCGGAAGTCATAAGACTTCTGTGCAATATCACGCGACGGGAATTGTGCCATCAGCACAGAAATTTCCAGCGTGATCGTCCACAAGCGTGCAGCATGACGATAGCCATCGATATCGAACTCGCCGGTTTCTTCGTTTAAGAAATGCGCAAGGTTGATCGAAGCAAGATTGCAGGCAGTATCATCTAAGAACATATACTCCGAGCACGGATTACTTGCATTGATGCGTCCATCTTCGGGGCAAGTATGCCATTCGTTGATTGTCGTATCGTATTGTAAACCGGGATCGGCAGAAGCCCATGCAGAAAGATTTATCTGATTCCAAAGATGACGGGCCTTGACGCGCTTGGCAACTTTCTTCGATGTTCTCCAGGTCAAGTCCCATTCCTTATCTTCGAGCACCGAGTTCATAAACTCGTTCGTGACGCGAACGGTGTTGTTGGAATTTTGTCCGGCAACGGTCTGATATGCTTCGCCTTCGTAATGCGTATCGAAGGTTTTGAAATCAATATGATCGTAGCCCATCTTCACCATCTGCAGAACGCGGACGATATAATTCATCGGCACTCCGCGCGCGAGGGCTTTCTTAATCGCAATATCGAGATCGTGATTTTCATGACGATCGGTTCCGCCATCACCGGCGATCTTCATGATAAGATTTAAGAAGAGATCGCAAATTTTTGAACCCGCTACAAGTGCAGCGACCTTCTGCTCTTCATTTGCTTTCCATGCGATGAAGTGCTCGATATCCGGATGATCGATATTGAGTACGACCATCTTCGCTGCTCGTCGCGTTGTGCCGCCGGATTTTACTGCAGCTGCGGCAGTGTCATTGATTTTCAGGAAGCTCATGAGTCCCGAAGACGCTCCGCCGCCGGAAAGTTTCTCGCCTGCTCCGCGCAATGCGCTGAAATTCGAGCCTGTGCCCGACCCGTATTTAAAAATTCGTGCTTCGCGAGTGATGAGATCGAAGATACCACCTTCGTTTACGAGATCATCGCTGACCGATTGAATGAAACAAGCATGAGGCTGCGGATGCGTATAAGCATCGATCGATTGCATCATCTCTCCGGATACCGGATCAACATACCAATGTCCTTGTGCATGACCTTTGATATCATACGCCCATGCAAGTCCGGTGTTGAACCATTGCGGCGAATTGGGCGCACCCATTTGCTTCATGATCATATAGACCATTTCGTCGTAGTATGCGACAGCATCGTTCTTCGTATCGAAGTAGCCGTGATCTTCGCCCCATGACCGCCAGCATCCCGCTAAGCGGTGCGCAACATCTTTGATCGAACGCTCCGCTCCGAGGACCGGCTTGCCGTCCTCACCGATGAGCAAATTGCCGTTGCCATCGCGCTGCGGAACTCCTGCTTTTCGGAAATATTTTTGCGCAAGGATATCCGTCGCAACCTGAGACCACTTGCTCGGCACTTCGATATCGTGCATTTCGAAAATTGGTTTGCCATCAGGATTGCGGAGTACGCTCGCACGGAGCGTGTACTCGAACTGATCGAAGGGGCTAACGCCCTTTTTAGTGAAGCGACGGATAACTTTCATACGCGTAAAGTATGTAACAAAAATGATGATGAAATAATTAGAAACACGTATGCTTTGAGCGCAAGTAATCGGGAGGGGGCTATCAACTGAAAGCGCTTATTACCATACGTTTACACATTCACAAAAGATAAGACATTTCCGGCTAATGGGGCAACTACGATACGGCTTTGTACGCAAATTTTTGGTGAGTCTATCTCTCCCCTAAAAAGCCTCGGAAATGATCGGTATTTCTATGAACGACAACTCTGACGCACTACTTTATCAATAATGACGAGAAAAGCTTTACAAATATCGCACATTACAAGCCAAAATGCAAGAGGTTAGTGCTCTTACTTTTCCACTATCTTTTGAACATGCTAAAAAGTTATCAACACCACCTTTTTTTTCTAACTCAAGTCGTTGAAATAATTAGAGAAGCTGTCTTTTTAAGAAAATTATCCGGTATATTATCGATCAACAATAAATGATAAACTTTGTGTCGTAACGCGCGGTGAAGTAATCTCAACAATTCTACAAATATATTTACCGGAAGGTAATGAAGAGCAATCTTTGTTGATATCCAGATTAGCAACTCCGACCTTGCCGTCAAGCACGGTTGCTACCTTCCGTCCCAAAATATCGTAAAGTTCAATAGTCAACAAATCAGATCCCAGTTTAAAAGAGGAATCAAGATCAATATGAACTGTAAAAGTATTGCCAGAGAGCGGATTGGGAGACAGTGAAAACTTAGAACTCCCCTTCTTCTGTGATTTATCCTGAGTGGAAAGATCGGTATCAGGAGGAATAGGATGAAATGCCGTTGTTGGAGTAAGTATAAAATTGTCGGCATTTAAAAGATAATCCAGCCCTTTAGGCTCTTTACCAATACAAAGATAAGTAATGGAGTGAGCGCCTTTGGAAAGATAATGGACGCCTCCATCAAGCTCTTTCGAGCGAAACGGCCGATTGTAAACAGTATCAATATAAGGGAAGAAAGAAAGCATTTTTTCACCGTCAAGTGAAATCTCATAATTTCCGTAACGAGACCCCAATGTATTCCACATAGAAATGTGGAAGGTATCTGATACAGGAACAATGAAGGGAAGAATCACTTTCTTACCAGCACCTGAAGGTATGAAAAGTAAGGTATATTGGTTGCTCCAATACATATAATCAAAATATCCAAGATACGATGCTTCAGTATAACCTTCAACCAAAGCAGGCTTAATATTTTCGCATTCGTAATCAAGGACACGGGTTTCAATGAGTGCTGTATCCGCTAAAGCACGTGTTCCCTGATCGCCGACTGCTTTGATATGATATACTCCTTCGGGTATCCAAGGCATTTTGATGTCAATATGGAACTGATTTTGTGAATCTGCAAACCGTTCTTTGGAAATATATATTGCTTCGGTAGTATCGAAAAAGACAGAAACTTTTTCACCTTGTTTGAACCCGGTTCCGAATAAAGCTATCGAATCCTTATACCGAAAAATTGGAGGAAGCGAATCGTTCAAATATCGGACTGACGGCTTATCAAGAATGAAAACAGGTTCCGGACGTTCAACGCCGTTTATTCGGAGACTAGATATTCCGAACGGTGCATCCATTGGAAGAACATAGCCATATTTAAATTCTCCGGCTGCATCTGCCTTGATAGAAAAAATTTGTTTTGTACCAAGTTGAGCAGTAATGACTTCACCCGGTCCGTATCCTGATCCCCCAAAAGACCAGGTATCACCGCGATGAACTGAATCACGATCAACCCAGAATGGCGTCCATTTCCTATAAAAATATGCTACTGTGCGATATGTTGTTTGAAAATCATTCCGGACTCCATGCTCTATATCAAAATGGAAAGACTTGTGAAAATCATATGCATCGAGATAATGGAAGCGATACGCGCTCGAAAATTTAACAGGGCAACCTGCAAACGGAAGTGAAAATGGTCCATCAACAAAAAACCAACCCCCGTCTAAATAATCTTCGAGTCCGGTGTAACGGATATTATTCCACCAATCTGAATCGATCTGGAAAATCGGATCTCCTTCCAAAAAAGAGGGCGCGGGGTTATCCGGCAAAGCGATCATCACCCCAATGTATTTTCCACGTCCAAGAATATTCGCAACCGGATGGTAAATATTCCATTTCACGGGAGCAGATTCACTGAAGTAAGAATAAAAATATCCTTCCTTTACTCTGTCAACCGGTTCTTCTTTATAATCAACTTCGCCGTCTATCGAAACTGGATTTGCAGAGGTATTTTCTAACTCTATATGTGCATGCCGAAAAAAAGGCATCGGTAAGTACGAGGTCAGCGTGCCGTCATTTGCTCCCCGCACTTGAAATGACTGAACGTCACGAGGTCCTGCTCCCCAACCAAAAAAATCCGCGAGAGGCACATCAGTACTTGGAAAAACCGAATTATCCCAAAATATTTTGAACTGTATTTTTTTGAGATCACTGCTATCCGGAATTCGCGTGAGAAATCGAATTGTTTGAATCATTGCCGGACCGGTCAGATCAGCTATCGTTATTTTTTGACCTGTTGCGATCTTTTCGGAAAAAACTGCGGACTTTATGTTGGCATCCTTCCACGGAGAGGCATGATTGCGATATGACTCTTCTGCGGTACTCTGCTGAGCCAACAATGTATTACTGGGGTGAATACGAAATGACTCAATTAGTGAACTATCGGTGAGATTGCGATATTCGACACCCCAAAATAAACAACAATAAGTATAATCGTAAAGAAATGTTACTTTAAAATTTCGTTTATAAGGAATCTGAACATCACAATTAAAACCACCAGAGGCAAGAGAATCAAATGGCGGACGGATCGCTCCGTGCATTTGTTTATAAAAGGAATCTATACCACATGATAGAATGAGTGAATCGTCGACCCACAATCGTACTTTAAGAAGCGAATCGATAGCATTATAATATTCCATCCATAAGTGCGTGAGAATCCCTGCACCCTTCATTTTGCAGCAAATAAAATATGAATCGGTATCGCGATCTGATGTGTAAGCTACACCATTCATACTATGAACAGTCATTGTATCCGGTCCATCCAATCTACAAATTGCACGAGGATCAGACACTCGGGAATAGGGATCAAATCCCTGGCTAAGAGCCTTTTGTGTTATTAAGAGACAACTTACTATAAAAAAAAAGTTTATAATGCGATCGAAGGTCATAGGTCTTAGGGCGAAAAATTTTTCTTTACTAACTATAAGCCTTCGGCATGAATTCCATCTGTGAGTCCCATATTCAGGTCATAAATCCGTACCCAATCCACAAGAGGAGTCATGACTTCTTCATGCATGTGCGTAGAAACGCCGGGAATCGGTGAAACGCAGAGAGCCTTAGCACCAAAACGTAAACCTGCAAAAAGTTTTCTGCTTAAGTATCCGTCATCGGCGCCAATAGATGACCGTAAAAGAATATCTTTGTACCTATGAACGGTTTTCCCTTGCATCATAAAAGTGAATGTCGTATTCGTCACTTGCCGCCAATGGCAATATTTCGAGAGAAAGATCAGTGAAAAACGCAGATACTTCGGTTTATATCTATCAGGGTAATCGGGCGTATGAATGATTAGCGGACGGTCATCCAAACGAAGACGAATAAAACGCAGCGCTCGTGCAAGTCTTTTTGTTGACATATACTGCTTGCGGTTGGTAATAAAATCATCTATCCATTTGAATGTTTGCGGTACGTGAAGATAATCATCTTCAACAAAATAGATCCATTCATCTTCGGGAGATGCAAGCGCAATTTCTATTTGTCTCCGAATGGAATTATCATTGCCAAGTTCTTCGTTAAGCAGATTGACCGGATACTGCCGAAAGAAATCCTGCATCTCATCCGAAAGTCTATCCCCTAAGATTGTGATCTTAAACTGATAATCCCTAACAGAATTATACATGCTCTTAAAGCATACTTTAATGAGGCTACGCTTATCCAAATTAAAAGGGCGCGGAGCATTATGCAAAGAATGAACAATATCGCAGGTGCGAAAAACGATATGGTAGGTTGGCATTATTTCAGATCGCAGAGAAAGTAAATCCGGTAAACACCATATTACGTACATTTGATTAATCAAACCACAAAAAATGATGAAAAAGGTAATTTTTATAGCTCTCATATTTCTATACACTACCGCTCAAGCACAAAATCCAAGTAACGGCACCGACGAACAAAAGGAGCATCGTGACACAGAAGATTCAACCAGATTAGCCGGACATGTTTATCATATCAACTTTTGGGGAAGCGTAGGACTTACAGTAGGTACGGAATTGTTCGTTTTGGGCGTTAGAACCATACCGAATCATACGACGCCTGA
>JANYLL010000105.1 GCA_025357895.1 Ignavibacteriota bacterium | reverse complement strand
CGCGCATATCTTCTGTCGTTGACTTCATGTCAGGATATGCTGTTTTGATCATTATGATCATGTCATTTATTCCTGCAACACCCGGTTTCATTCCAGGCATTTCTTCATGATTAACGATATTGGCCGAAACATATTTATCGAACTCATCTGTCTTGCCCGCATCCCAAGCGGCTGACATGGCTTTGTATGCATTCTTCATAGAATCGGCTTTTGCATTCGTGCTTGAATCAGCAGTGGTGCTGCCTTCTTTTTTCATGCAGCTTGCCAACGTACATACGGCAAGTGCTGCAACAATAAATAAACGTGATTTCATTTTAGTATATAAATTAAGAGTGAATAACGATGGGCGAAAATACGTATATTTTATGGAGGTTGCTTCAAAAAAAACAAAAGACAGCGTTCTGAGCTTAATTAAGCCGTTTTTAAGTAAATTTTCTCTAATTCCAGGAGCTGTTCTTTCGTATTAATACCGCTTACTTCGATAGAATTTAAGGTTTGAGAAATTGCAACGGAGGAACTGCCAAATTCCGCTATAAGGATCTTAAAAACATCGGTCAAATAATATTCCTTCTGATTATTATCTGCTTTAAGTTGTGATAAAGCAGGATAAAGATACTTTGCTTGAAAAACATAGATGCCGGAATTTATTTCTTTGATCGCTTTGACTTCAGGATTTGCATCCCTATCTTCGATAATAGCTTCGAGATATTTTTCGTCGTGAGTGCGGACAATTCTTCCGTACCCCGCCGGATCTTCAAAAATAGCTGAGAGCACTGTTGCTAATGCTCCGGAATTCTCGTGAACTTCAAGCAAATTCTGTACTGTCGATGCTGATAATAACGGCACATCACCATAAAGGACAAGAATATCACCGCTATAATTTTCTAAAAGATTCGCAGTTTGCTGCATTGCATGTCCTGTACCAAGTTGCTCTGCTTGAACTGCAAATTCAGTTTCAGGAAATGATGATGAGGCGTATTTAATTACTTTTTCTTTGCCGAATCCGACGATCACGATCGTTCGTTCGCTGCCAATTCCTTTAGCTAATTGCAGCACATGACCGACAATCGGAATTCCTGCGATCTCATAAAGTACTTTTGGTTTTGTCGGATCCTGCATTCGCTTGCCCTGACCTGCGGCAAGAATGACAGTTGCAAGTGGACGAGATGAATTTGGCAATGGACGGAATCAGTTTACTAATTGGAAGGCTTCGAGAGAATGCTTTACATCCTTGATCTTATTTTTCTTATCGACATGAACGACCGTCGGTTGAAAATATCGAAGCTCTTCTGTATCTTCAAATTGTCCGTAACTAATAATAATGATCTCATCGCCGATAACTCCTTTACGAGCAGCAGGACCATTTAAACAAACTACACCCGAACCTGAAGGTCCTTCAATAAGATATGTTTCAAATCGCTCACCATTATTCACGTTGACGATAGAGACTTTTTCGTATGGCAATAGATCGGCGGCTTGCATCAATTCAGTATCAAGTGTCAGTGAACCTTCATAATAAAGGTCTGCCTGTGTGATGGTTGCGCGATGGATCTTTGATTTGAAAAGCGTTCTTTGCATTAAAATTTATTTCTTTACGAGGACGTTATCAATAAGCCTTGTTGCCCCTATACGTGCGGCAATAATTATTGCAACTTCCTGAGTATCTTTAAACGAGTGCGTGCTCTGAAATGTTTCGGGAGATATTACATCAAGATATTCAAGTGCAGCCTTCTTCTTCAATGAATTGAATGACTTAATGCTCTTATCTTTTGCTGCTTCTATTTCAATTCCTGCCTGAAGACTCTCACGAAGAGAAAAAACAGTCTTTGATAGAAGCAAAGCTTCGGCTCGTTCCTCAGTCGAAAGATACCTGTTTCGAGAACTCATCGCTAAGCCATCTGCTTCACGAACCGTCTCACAAACTTCGATCGTAACAGGAAAATGCAAGTCCCGAACCATTCGTTTAATCACGGCAACTTGTTGAATATCTTTCTGTCCGAAGAATGCAACATCGGGCAGCACAATATTGAAGAGCGAAGCAACTACTGTTGCAACTCCTCTGAAATGCGTCGGACGAATTGCCCCTTCAAATCCGTCGGTAATTTCCTCAACATTAATAAAAGTCGTTGCTCCTTCAGGATAGATTTCTTCTTTGGAAGGAAGAAAGAGAATATCAACACCGGCTTTTTCTAAAAGAGCAATATCTGCTTCAAGTGTGCGGGGGTATTTTTCAAGGTCTTCAGTCGGTGCAAACTGTGTTGGATTTACGAAAATGCTGACAATGGTAATATCGCACGTAGCTTTCGAAGCACTGACCAGCGAAAGATGACCTTGATGTAAGGCACCCATTGTTGGTACAAAGCCAATGGATAAATTCTTTGATCGCGCTTCTGCAAGCAGTATGCGAATCTCCGAAACAGTTTTTACGATGTTCAAAATAAAATTCTAATTAGTTGAAACAACGATCCATCGTGAATCGGTGGAGTTATAGATAAGGGTGACGACTCCGTATTGCCCCACAACATAATTTGCCGCACCCTTACAATAGATCCGATTACCGGCAGTCGCTGAATTATTATCGTTATGCGAGATCGTCATATTCTGTGCAGTGGAATTATATAAAATCACCATCTTGCCATTCACACCACTACCAATACCGGTAATTGTGAATGCGGCGTTCGGTCCCGCAACTCGGACAAAACTGAAATTTCCGATCGCAATATCATTATTATTACCATTCGCCGCAGTAAACGAATTTTCGCGTAGAGCGAGGTCCCCATTTGCATCAAGAGTAGTTGCCGGTGCTGTTGTATTTGCTCCAAGCCTGTAATTAGAATTATCCCAAGCCAGATTCGATCCCCAATTTAATATTCCGGTAGTTGACGAAATAAGTACTCCGCTATTTGCCGTAGGTAATGTAAGCGGCAAAGTATAGTTAATCGCCGCCGATTGCGCACCGGCTTTAAATGATGTATAAAAACTTCCCGTTGCCGATGGCTCGGCAAAACGTAATTCATCTGCAGTATTATTATTATTGGAAAGCAAGATATTGCCATTACGAATTTCGAGCGACTGGGTCGGATCGTTTCGTCCGATTCCTATCTGACCTGCACTCGTGATAGCAACAGGGACATTTCCGCTCGATCCATCATAAAGGAATGCTCGCTTCGTCGTGCCGGTAGTAAGATTTTCAATATAAATACCGTTGAATGTCGTTATCGTCGAAGAGGGTACAAACAAACCTAAAAAAGGATTTTCAACATAAAGGCCATTCGCATTCGTGATCGTGGAGTTCGTACTATTTAACTGATAATCCGTGCGAACGGCAGCAGCAGTAGTAATTGTCGTATTATTTGAAAACGGCAAGGTTTGAATGCTACCGTAGACACCAATACCATTTAAATGAGTAATACCACTTGTCGTATTCTGAACGTAGTAAATTCCATCAAGGGCACGTACGGTATTGGTATTACCAGTGCCTGAAACATAAACACTGGAATTTGCTGCACAAAAGACTCCGAGAGAGAACGAATTATTAACTGTCGAAAAAGAAAATAATCCACCCACCGGAACAATAGGGTTAGATGCAGTGGAAGGCAATAGAGTTTCTACGGTCATGCCGGTAATGAGAGTGGAAAACCCACCAGGCAATACGCTCTTCGTATGAATGACGCCAAGTGGTATTGTGCTTGTTGAAAGACTCGTAGAACTAATTCGAATATGTTCTAATCCATTTTGGCCGATATACAAATCTTTTCCGTCACTTGTGCCAATATAATTTTGTCCGGAGCCCATACCCGGAGTTGTACTTGCATTTCCAGTCAATTTCCATGCGTTATTTACTAATGTATTAGGATCAATCCATTGTGGTGTGTTTACAGCACCTTGCGAAGTCAATACATAATTGAGTGTGCCAGCTGAACCATTTGCTTGAAGCGGGCTTGTAGTGCCGTTGAGATTAACCCCTGCATTCGCAGTAAGCAGACCTGCACTACTTGATTTAATATTTGCTGTTTCAACCCAAGATGTACCATTCCATCTGAGAGTATTATCTGTTGCTGTACCATTGGTTAATAAACTTCCTGTTGTCCAGGTTGGAGTAGTACCTGCTCCGGCACTTGTTAAGAATTGACCTGTCGTTCCGGCTATGCCATTGAGTTGCAACGGACTTGCCGCTCCATTAAGATTTACACCGGCTTTAACTGTAACCAGACCTGCTGCACTGGAAGTGACATTCGCAGTTTCTACCCATGCTGCGCCATTCCAACGAAGAGTATTATCTGTCGCAGTACCATTAGTAAGAATATTTACCGTTGACCATATCGGCGTATTACCAAGTCCTGCACTTGTCAGAACCTGCCCAGATGTTCCTGCTGATCCGTTGACTTGCAAAGGACTTACTACACCGCTAAGATTAGTACCAGCTTTAACAGTTACTAAACCGGCAGAGCTTGA
>JANYLL010000104.1 GCA_025357895.1 Ignavibacteriota bacterium | reverse complement strand
ATCAGGGGTGAATGACATATTAAATGACGAATCTACAATGAAGGAAGAAAGCTTCGATTGCACACGACCCGAATCGAACATTCGCACATGAGAGCAGAGACACGCTCCGCTAACAATTGTATGAGGGGGAATCGAATCCTTATTATTTATAGTGCCGGTGCCCAAATTGCCGCTCCATGCATACGAATCATCAGTTCCAAAACCATAAGTATAAACTCCGACTCCAGTATCAGAAGTCACTCTATGCGATCCTTCCCCAGTTCCTACATTATACGTTAACCTGATCGCCTCCCATGCCGAATTCGGAATAGTCAATGTCTCTTTCAGTTTGACATATGGAATTGATCCACTCAGAGGAATTCCATCAAAAGTCGTTTTTGCTTCGTGACCTACTGGAAGTAAAATATTTACATAATTTGTAAAAGCAGTTTGCCCGGATGAAAGATCGATCTTCGGTGTCTGAAAAATTACATCCTTTCGAAATTGATCGGCGCCATTCATAACGACCATTGATGGATCGCCGAGATTGCGAGAACCGGAACTTGGTGCACCATGCGTTGAACTTTCAACATATTGCACAAGCATAAACGGCGCATCGCTTGTCCAAACTGATTGGACGGTAACATCATATAAAAAAATTGAAGAATATTTACTGCCAAGCGGTACTGCTTGTCCGCCATTTCTTGTTATAATTTGTCCGTTTCTAGTGCCAACAATGAGAAAAGCATCGCCGCCATACTTTCTTCCGGCGAAAGGAACAGTATAATAAATATTCGACCACGACCTCACCGGCTGAAGCATATCGAGTATATAATCACAATAAGGATCACTCGTAGGAATAAAAGGGCAAACCGAAGCGCCTATTACGCCGATCGTATTATTTGATGATATTATGGTACCGGTTGCATCCCATGAATCATCTTGCGGATTTCCCGTAACTTGATATTGAATACATTCGCCTTTATTCAGAATTACTTGAAATGGAATTCCTTTGGGATGATCAATAACTAACGGAAAACCGTCTTTCCGAAGATCCGCACTTGGAGTAATGGTTATTGCAGTATTATTTTGATTCGCAACAATGGCAAATTCAGAAGGGTAATCTCCCTGATTTAAAGGAATGAGAAGCGAGGAATAAGAACCGACAACATATTCTTTTCCCCAACCGATAGTTGGGAGAATGTACATACCGTCAGTAGAAAATGACTCGCGAGAAAGAAAACAAACCGACAAATCAGCATCATCCGACCATACATGAAAAGATTTTGATTCAACAATGCCGCTTGAATGGAGTTCAGAGCTAAGCGGAATATCTCCAGCCGGACTCAGTGGCATCGGGCTTTTAAAGATCGTTACTTGACCTGCATTTACAGGACGCTTTACAACTGCTCCTCCGCCAATTTGGAAATTTACTGTCGTATTATGAAATGCCGTAACCGAAGCCTGGAAGTATTTCGTAGAGTTATTATTCGCATCACCATTCTGCGGAATTGCAAACCAAAAATCACGACCATAACCTGAGGTTGTATTTCCGCTCTCTTTGGAAACGATGCTGACAATCCGGCTCTGTGCATTTGCTAAACTTATGCAAATAAATTGCATAAGGAGCAGGATACCAAGCTTAAAATATTTTGAGAATGTTTTCATAGTCTTTCCCTCTTAATTAATGCAAAATGACAAGTTTACCAGATAGTACGTTCGATTCGCCTGCCAGGCGATAAATATAATTTCCATCGGGAAGGTTCGCCGGTAAAGCGAAACGAATTTCATAAATTCCGGACGCATAATTTTTATTAAAGATCACAGTCATTTCTTTTCCGAGCATATCATAAAGTGATAACTTTAGCACCCCCGGTTCACTTAATCCAAATGCAAATCGTACGGAAATATTTCCGTTACGTGAAACAGGATTTGGAACAGCAGGAAGAATAGAAATTTTTTCGCCTCTATCGAGCCGCGAACTCAGGGCAATATATTCAGAATTATTTTTTGAAAGCAATGACGGATAATTTCCGAAATTGACCGATGCGGGATTTATTCCGCAGCCTTGTAGGGTCGTAGTTCTCTCACCTGCTTCAATACTATGGAAATGAGCTATTGTGGAAAATGAACCTGCCGAATCCGGCATGAACGAAAATTCAATAAAATGCTGGCCGTTCCAAGAGAGTACAAAAGGTAAATTATTTCCCTTTGGCATATTAGCAATGAATCCAAAATGGATAGGGTCATCCACCCAAATGCTATCGATCGTGACGCTGTCTTTAGAAATGTTCTCTACACTGGCTTCAGCTAATTTTGTAACGCTGCCAACAGGTTCACATTTGAAGTTTTCCCCGAATGCTATGTAATCTGGCGGAATATGGCCTGCTGCTAAAAGTGTTCGGAGCATTGAGCATCCATCCGATAATTCCAATGTATCGGTAATTGCATTCGGCGACAAAGCAGAAAAGCAAATCTTCATAACGGTGGAATCGCCGGCTGGAATTGCAGTTATTGAACCTGCGCTATCAATAGTAAATCCGTGATTGCCGAAATAAAGTTGAATAGATTTGTACGAATAAGAAGTATTCCCGTGATTCGTGAATGTGATGTATTGACAATCAGTCATCCCCACTTTCGGCATACCATAATCAATAATTCGCGGAGTACTAATAATTAGTGGTGGTGTATAGGTACTCGTAATAGTTGTTCTGTTCCCTGCATAATCAAACGTTTCGACCTTAAGGTATGCTTCTTTCGTAATATCAATCACATTCATAGCATAAGAAGTGCTGTCTCGTTCAACACCTTCAGTATAAGTTGGATCAGGATTATATGCCATGTTAAAAACAGAGTCTAATTTCATCGTTGAAATTTTCGAAGCAATAGGAGACCGATGATTATCCGTCACAGTTACAAGTGCATCGAAGCAACTCCCGGAAGTACTAACTTTGGGAGGGATAGTATCAGGATCATTGAACGATCCAATTCCAAGATTGCCGCTCCAGGCATAGGAATCATTACTTGAATAACTGTACACATATACTCCAACGCCGGAATCACTATTGACTTCATGCTTTCCGGGTGAGAGTGATGCGACAGTGAATGCAGTGTAATTTGAAAAGGGAATAGGCTTCTGAGTAGTACCTTTGAAACTTGCAATAGGTTGCCCGTCAAAAGTTGTTTTATTCTTTACATTATTATGAACCATAACATTTGCAAAGTTCTGGTATCCACTCCCATTTGTAATATTGGGTGTAGAAAAAATAATATGCGATGACGAGGGATTGTCTCAGAGAGACATCGATCTAAAACAGATTTACAACAC
>JANYLL010000095.1 GCA_025357895.1 Ignavibacteriota bacterium | reverse complement strand
CGATCTGAGTTATTCGCAAGATTTTCAGCTTCAGATGGTACAGTGAAGACGATAAAATTACAGCATTATTAAATGCGATATACCTATATTACAGGAAAAAAGACGCGGAGAATTTCGCGTCTTTTTCTTTTAAGTCTACCTTATTTGGGCTTTGATGAATTATGAATGAGGAATTTGTGAAAATGAGCACCTGCCTGGGCACCTATAAAAAAGTAAAAATCCAATTTATTTTTACTTTTTTTACCTTTATTTTTCAATAAGTTACAAGATTGAGCTAAGATTATTTGAATTTGCGACTTGCATTTTTATGATTTTTTCCGTATCTTTGCATTCGATCGTTCATCCATCCTCCCTGCCCGTTCGTGGGTAAGGGGATTGAGACGGACGGACTAAGAGAGTATGTTTTACTGTCAACTCTAAACTTACTTCTCCCTTCCTTTAACTTTTCTTGCGATCTTTGTCGGAGCGGCGGGAATGTCATAGAAATCGGAATAGATCTTGGTGAACTCGGCGCCGAAGAATACGATCATCGCTGAATACGAAACCCATAACAGAATCAGAACTAACGACCCTGCGGCTCCATACACGGAGCCGGGATCTGAATGACCAAAATATATTCCGAGGGCTAACTTCCCGAGAACAAAAAGAAATCCTGTCAGGATCGAGCCTATCCAAACCACACTCCACCTGATCTTGGCATCGGGAAGCACTTTATAGATCATTGCAAATAACACCGTGATCACTCCGAATGAGACAATAAAATTTATTACATTCACGACAATAGGCATGAAATCGGATGCTTCACCATGCAGATATGATCCGAGCACTGAAAGCAACGAAGTGACCACTAATGAAATTAAGAGAAGAAAACCGATCGAAACTATCAATCCGAATGAAAATACTCTTGTCTTGATCGTTGCAAATATATTCTGCTTTTTGGGATCGGCTTTTACTTCCCAAATAATATTGAGGGATTTCTGAAGCTGTGCAAATACTCCGGTCGCACCGAGCAGAAGCGTTGCAACGCCAAGGATCGTTGCCCAGAGGGAATTCCCCTTTGCAGTTTCCTTGGAGATCATATCACTGATAGATGCTGCAGTAGCCTTCCCCATCGTTGCGCCAAGTTGTTCATAAACATATCCGCTTACTCCGTCCTTTCCGAAGAAGAACCCTGCTACGGCGATGATGATCGTCAGTAATGCAGGTATAGCAAAAATGGAGTAGTAGGCAATGATCGAACTTTCGCGAAAAGGATCTCTGTCGTTCCAGACCTTAAAAGTCTTCTTGAATAATTTTCCGAGGTCTTTGAATTTAAATTGCATAATGTGAGATTATGGGGAGACTCTTAGAAAAAAAACCACGGTAGAATAATTCCTGGAGGGAAGGGTATCTAATTTATTTACAATCTAAACGAAGCAAGGAAGCTAAGCGGTCAGTTTTATTGAAATCTCAGATTCTTCACTTCGTTCAGAATGACAACTCTAAACTGACGGCTGTCGACTGTAAGCTATCAACTTAATTCATCACAAGCGGCGGCAGGCTGAAGGCTGCCCGATCAAATGCAAGCAGTGACTGAAGTTCAATTTCCATAAACTTGAACATCGTAAGTTGCTCAATGACTTTTTGTGCAGCATCTTCATTCTGCGCAGCCATCACGAGCCAGATCTTTGTCCGTTCCTGATTCAGGCTAAAGCTTGTAATAATACCCGTCTGAAGCAGAGTTCCGATCTGCTCCCTTTGGCGCGGAATCAGCGCCATAAACTCTTCGTCTTTATAGTACGGTAAAACGATTTCGACCATAAACATTTCCATACGTGTTCCCTTTCTGACTACAAATATATAACAATCCTAATACATATCCTATTATACTTCGGATTTTGTGGATAGTTTCGACTCTAAGGAGATGAAGGCGGAATGTCGCAGATCCACCGAGGCGGGATGAAGAATGAAATTTTTTTGGCACTGCAAGGGATCGTGCAACGACAACGAAGCCATCCACTGAGGTCAATTAGAAAATGATTATCGTTTCAACTCTTCACTTCTTTAATAAAAAAATCAGACACTTCTCTATTTATGAGTTTTGCCATGTGCTCAAGCAGACGAATACTTGGATATTCTGTTCCCTTTTCCATACGGCAAAAATAGAAATGGCTTACTTCAATTGGTGTAGGAATTCTTCTCGCATTAATGCTCGTTCCTTCAGTTATGAAACCTCTATGCGCTACTGATATTGTCCCACTTGCAATTCCATGGAATTTGCAGACACCTCTATTTCGTAGGCTGTTCAACACCGCGTTAAAAATGAAATCTCTTTTAGTAATTATCATATTATCACTTTCACTCTTTCTGGCTGAAGGGGCGAAAGGACAATATGTGTGGTCAGTAACTCATCCTGATACGGCCATTGGATACTCTTATTATTTTACTACTTTATCATGTTCTGGCGAAAATTGCACTGCCGGAGGAATATATACGGATGGTGGGTTCAATTTTAAACATGCTTTTTTTGCATTCTGGCGTAGTAATGACGGCGGAAATACTTGGTTACTACAGGATCCAAAATTTGGAAATATTGGCACTGTACGTGGATACCAAATTACATCCATCCAGCAAATTGATTCTTTGAATGTTGTTGCAGCGAGCGATTCAGGTTTTTTGTTCCGTACTTTTGATGCAGGAAAAACATGGAAAATTCAACATTGCAATACGATATGGGGTCTCTTTGATGTGCACTTTTCGGATTCTTTGACAGGTATCGTTGTAAGCGGCGGTCCTGTTCCTATTCATACGACGACCGATGGCGGAAGGCATTGGCAAGATGCAGCATTTCAGACATCTTATCATAGCGATTTTATTCAATGCCATTCTTATGGCAGCGGAAAATTTCGTGTATATCAAAAACCACATGGACCAATCTTTACTACCAATGATAACTGGAAAACAATTGATTCGGTGATGATTCATATAGATTCTCTATTTCCTCTTACTACTTTCGATTGCTATCGGTTTGATCATTTTAATTTTACGGGCGGCGATACGATGATAGCATTTGGCCAGATTTTTTATAATTGCAAGGTCGGTAAACCTCTACTTTCACGGTCGAGTGATGCGGGTAAAAGTTGGTCGAAGCCACCTTTTGAGAATCATTCGATTGACAAATTATCATGCATGTCATCACTTGATCGCGATACTGTAATTGCAGGTGGTTTAAGTGATTTCCCTAACGCAATTTTATTCAGTACTGATCGTGGTGCAACCTGGAATAATGAGGCGATCACATTATCAAATAGTAGCTTTGATATAGCTTGGGCAAATGCAATATGTTTGCTACCAAATGGTAATCCAGTGGCATCATTTCAAAATTTTGAGGAGCGGGGGTCAAATTCCGTTCTTATCCGAGGTATTCAAATTCGATCTCACGTAAAGGCCTACGAGCATATTGTTTGGAATTCATTTTTATACCCAAATCCTACATCGACAGAATTAAATTTTATTACTCCGGATGTGTCAAGACCTGTTCGTATTTATGATTTACTTGGTCGGGAAATGCTACAGGGTACTACTTCTTCTCAGGGTAAATTTACATTCGATGTTTCCAAGTTACCCACCGGTATTTATTTTGTTATCCTGGATCATTTTGGGAAAATGCTGCCTGTTGGAAAAGTGGCAGTAATAGGGAAATAGCAGGTCATTAATTTATCCCCAATGATTATCTGTTTCTGGTGTAACTTTCAGGGCAGTCATGTGTTATTTCAGGTAGATACTTCTCTTAATATATGAAAATGATGAAATAACGAGTTGGTCAGAGAAGAAGTTTTTTTATGCATGCATTACGTTCTTTTTAACCTCTCTGGAGAAATAAGTTATGTACATTAACTATGTCCCTTCTCTGCGCCGTAACGGTGCCGTTGTTTTGGTTGTTGCTTTCGCTTTCCTCCTTGCAAGTTGCAAGCAGGATGCTCCGGGTACTGCTCCTGTCTCGATCACGCCTGATAATCCGACACCGGTGAATATTTCGATTCCGAAAGCACCTACAGCTATTGTATTTCCGGTGGATAATCCTCAGACCGATGCGAAAGTCGAACTGGGAAGACATTTATTCTTCGATAAACAGATGAGCGTTGACGGCAGCACTTCGTGTGGTTCTTGCCATCAGGTTCAACACGGATTTTCCGATGTGTTCCCGACGAGCATGGGTATGCAAGGTCAACATGGTACCCGTAATGCTCCTGCGCTTGCAAATATCGCATATAATACTGCATTCACCTGGGACGGAAGATTTGAATCGCTTGAAAAACATGCGCCGGGACCTATTTTCAATTCTCTTGAGATGGGAAATAATTTCACGAACGATCCGCGCGCACAAGATAGCGTTCCAAGCGGGTATAACTCAAAACCGGGGAGTAACGATACACTTTTTCTTTTCAAGCGTCTTGGAGGAGATCCATCACTTACACAGAGAAAAGATGTTAATGGTAATAGTTACTATGATCTCATAAATAAAGCATGGGGTCCGGTAGAAGTAACGACCGATGGTGGAAATACTTGGAACACAAAAGTAACGTTTACTTTGGATATCATCGCCAAGTCGATCGCAGCGTACGAGCGTACCTTCATCAGTACACAGAGCGACTTCGATAAATTTAATAATGGCGATCAGAGCATATACAAATATAATCCCGAAGCTTTACATGGCTTGAAGCTTTTTACCGATGTCAACGGAGCGAATTGCGTCTCATGCCACTCCGGATATAATTTTACCGATCAGCAATATCACGATAACGGAATCGGAATAAATCAGCAGGGTGATAAAGGCAGATTCACCGTTACAAAAAACCAATCCGATGTTGGAAAATTTAAAACGCCATCGTTGCGAAATGTTGCACTCACTGCTCCCTATATGCACGACGGACATTTTACATCGTTGGAATCCGTTCTGAAAAATTATAATTCAGGCGGAGTGCATAGTGCTAATCAGGATGTAAAGATCAAGTCACTGAATCTGAGCGATCAGGATATGGCGGATATAATAGAATTCCTTAAAACGTTGACCGATAATAATTTTGTCACAGATCGTGGAAATAAGTTTGGCAATCCCTGGGGTAATTAAGCAGTATTTGGATTAATATCCCCCGTAACACGATTTTTGACATTTTTTTGACATTTTTAGTGTAACTTTGAAGGCACTCAACTGTTATTTACAAAAGAAAAGATCTCTATTATTTCGAGTTTATAAATAATAGCGGCATTAGAAAAATTTATAATCATCGCATCGTTTTTTTCATCTGGGGAGAAACAATATATGAAAATCTATCGCAATCCGATTCTACGCCTTGGTAGTGCGGTTATTCTCGCTTTGGCATTGACATCATTGCTCGCAAGTTGCAAGCAGGATACTAGTGCACTAGATCCCGGCACAAATCAACCGGGGACTCCAATCGCTACTACTATCCCTAAATCACCTGATGCCATTGTTGAGCCGGCTGATAATCCGTCCACTCCGGCTAAGATCGAATTAGGCAGACACTTATTTTTTGATAAGGTACTTAGTGTCGATGCTTCAACCTCTTGTGGGTCTTGCCATAATATAGGCGCAGGGCTTGCCGATAAGCGCGGATTAGCCACGAGCATGGGCTTCGAACATGAAATGGGTACGCGTAATGCTCCGGCGCTTGCAAACATAGCCTTCAATACTTCCTTTACCTGGGATGGAAAATTCAAATCTCTTGAAGCTCATGCACAAGGACCCATTTTTAATTCGCTTGAAATGGGAAATAATTTTACGAACAATCCGGCTTCTCTCGATAGTATTGCAACAGGCTACAATTCAAAACCGGGTGGAAACGATACGTTATTTCTCTTCAAACGTCTTGACGTAAGACCGGGAGATCTGCAAGGCGTTACATATAAAACATTGAAACAGCAGGCATGGAACGGTGCTCCTTGGTCAATGGATCTTATTGCAAAATCAATTGCAGCATACGAGCGGACTTTCATCAGTACACAAAGTACGTTCGATAAGTATAACAATGGTGATGCATCGGTGCTAAGAAATAATCCTAATGCAATTCGCGGACTGCAATTATTCACCGACGTCAACGGAGCGAACTGCGTTTCCTGCCATTCAGGTTATAACTTTACCGATCAGCTCTTCCATGATAATGGCATAGGAGGCGTAGGGGTAAATAACCATGCAGATGAGAAAAATGTTGATAAAGGGAGATCATCGTTCACCAAGAATTCCGCCGATGATTACCAGTTCAAGACTCCGACATTACGCAATGTGGCACTCAGTGCACCATATATGCATAACGGAAGATTTGCAACACTTGAGCAAGTTGTGAAAAATTACCGAGATGGAGGCAAAAATACAACTCCTTATCAAGATCCCAGAATAACAAAAATTAAGTCATTAAATTTGAGCGATCAGGATGTATCGGATATTGTAGAATTTCTCAGAACACTGACTGATAATTCCTTTGTAATGGATAAGCCGGGTAAGTTCAGCAATCCTTGGGGAGATTGATCTGCATTTTATTTAATGAAAAAGGCGGGGTCAACCCGCCTTTTTTTGCTCATGATTCTGCAAAGAATTTCAACATCTGTTCTGCCGCCTTTATTTTTTTCACTAATACCTTTGGAAGGTCTTTGCTCATCAGATCTTTTTTTGTTATTTCTGCGCTAAAGGTATAGCTTTTCATCTTCAACCAATTTGCTGCCGGATGATCTTCTTCATACCCTTTTGCCATCCGCTTAAGCGATTCGCCGGTAATACCCGTGGGATATTCTTTCTTGAAATTTTTATCAGAAGCAAGTCTATCAAGTTCTTTGTATTTTGTATCGAGCTTTTTACGGATCCGTTTGAGATATGGACTTGAAGGCATATACGCTCCGCCTCCGATGTATGCCTTTACCCCGCTCTTCCCTTCCGGTTCAAATCCCAAATACATCCCAGTCCATTCATCTTCCTTTATTCCGGAAAGCGGGAAGACAATACCGATATGGGTTTTATATGGTGATTTATCTTTCGAAAACCGTATGTCGCGATTAATTCGGAATAGCGATCGTTTCATCTCCGAAATAAGCGGCAGTTTCGATTTAGCTAATTCCTGCCCCATTGCGCTGACAAGCTGCTTGCTCGGTTCGCGAAGATCATCTTCGTAATCCGCACGGTGCGCTTCGAACCAGTCCTTTTTATTATTCGCTTTCAGTCCATGTAAAAATTTAAACGTCGCCTCCGAAAATCCTTCGAACGGCATCTCAGGCGGCGGCACATCGAGTACAA
>JANYLL010000194.1 GCA_025357895.1 Ignavibacteriota bacterium | reverse complement strand
TCGCGCAGGAAAACATTCGAGTTATGAAATACGGGTTTATGAATCTCCCGCATGTAGCTGAAAAGCTCGTAAGGATACTCTATAAATACGTCTGCGTTTGGCATAATTTTTAAAGTTCTTAATTCTTAGTGCGTAGTTCTTAGTATCATTGTCATGCAAAAATACGAATCTTATTTATTAAGCACGAAGAACTAAGCATTAAGAACTCAATTAGTGTGCTGCCCACTCTACTGATTTCAGATCAATTCCCATCTTCGCCATTTCATAAAGCGGCGACATTTCGCGCAGATGAAGAACGGCTTTGATGACATCTTTCGCAGTGTAATCAATTTCTTCTTCCGTATTGAAACGTCCGATACCGAAACGAATTGATGTATGCGCCAGATCTTCACCGACTCCGAGCGCTTTTAAAATATAGCTCGGCTCAAGACTTGCCGATGTACAGGCTGAGCCTGAACTGACGGCAATATCCTTTATACCCATCATCATCGCTTCACCTTCAACGAAAGCAAAACTGACATTCAAATTTCCCGGCAAGCGCCATTCAGGTTTCGTACGCGGATCAGGTCCATTGATATAAAGCTCATCTAATTCAGCATTAAGCAAACTCCAAAGTCTATCGCGCATTGCCTGAATACGCGGCACTTCGATAGGCATATCGGTAATGCAAAGTTCGAGAGCTTTTGCAAGCCCAACGATGCCGGGCACATTCAGCGTACCAGAACGCATACCGCGTTCATGTCCGCCGCCATCCATTTGCGAAGTGAGTTTAACACGAGGATTTTTTTTGCGTACGTACAACGCACCAACACCTTTCGGTCCGTACATTTTATGAGCTGACATCGAAGCGAGATCGACATTCATTCTTTGAACATCGAATGGCACCTTGCCGATAGATTGTGTTGCATCGGTATGAAAGAGCACACCTTTTTCATGACAAATTTTTCCGATAGCTTCGATATCTTGAAGTACGCCGATCTCATTATTGGCATGCATGATCGTAACAAGCACCGTCTGATCAGTTATTGCTGCGCGAAGTTCATCAAGATTAATAAAACCTTCTTTATCAACGGTGAGATAAGTTACACGCGAACCCTTGCGCTCCAGCGCTTTGCATGTATCAAGCACAGCTTTATGTTCAGTCGTGCAGGTAATGATGTGATTGCCCTTCGAAGCATACATCTCGGCAACGCCTTTGATAGCGAGGTTATTCGATTCCGTCGAGCCGCTGGTGAAGACGATCTCTTTTTCGTCAGCGCCAATATATTTTGCAATCGTATTGCGCGCCCAATCGACTCCTTCTTCCGCCTTCCAGCCGAAGCTATGATTGCGGCTTGCAGCATTACCGAATGCATCGGTAAAATACGGCATCATCGCCTCGAGTACACGAGGGTCTAATTGCGTAGTTGCGTTATTATCTATATAAATCGGTATCTTTACCATAGTTTTTCCTATTCTTATAACAATTCTGCTATCGTCATTTTCCCAAATGATTCTTCCATTCGGGTTTGCAATTTCTGCATCGGCTCTTTGATCGTGCAGTTTGCATAGAGTGTACATTGTTCATGAACGCTTCCGGGCGAAATACATTCGGTCACCGTTGCATCTTCATCGAGTGCTTTCATTACGCGTGCAAGATTGATCTGTGCCGGAGCCACCAGCATTGCATATCCGCCACGCACTCCCTGATAAGAATCAATAATGCCTTCATGCTTCAGTGACTGCATCACTTTTGCAAGTAATTCATACGGAATATGTCCTGCATCGGATATCTCACGAGCTGTAGCTACATTACCTGACTTCGCCAGATATTGCAGCGCCATTAACCCATATTCTACTCGTTTTGATAGCCTTAGCATTCGCCTTGATCTTTATAAAATACGATCAAATCAGTCCTACTTTGTAACTTAATAAAAGGCTCGTTTTATGAGCCATCATATCAAACGGATTTAGTAAGGACAAAGTTCGCCATCTAGGCACGAATCACGCATATGTGGTTTGTGATTCCGGATCGATATGAAATAAGAAAATAGTAGAAGCCATCAGCTTTCAAAAGATCATAAATATTGATTTCTCTATCTTGATCGACGATGAAATTTGAAAATGATCCAACCTCCACACCGGACAAACTAAAAATCTTAATTGATAAGACATCGTCATTCTGCAATCTAATAGTTTTGTTAAGTGAAGTAAGGATGAACTTGGATTGATCGTTTTGTCTTGAGACTTTTGAAGATTGCACACCTAATGTGTAGCCAGGCGAAATTGATCTAAAGACACCTCCACCCTTGACTCGTTCGGTAGCATTCTCCGTTCCCAAATATAAGAAATTAGAAGAGTCACGAGCAATACAATTAACGGTTCCATTGGTTAAACCTTCATTCAACGACGACCAAGTTGTCCCACTATCAACAGATAATAACAAACCGTCATAACCAGTACCTACATATAATCTATTATTGATTCCAGCCATAAATCCTTTCGTGTTGTCATGCCGAAAAGAAATTCCAGAAGACCAACTTATACTAAGATTATCTGATCTTTGAATAAGTCCTCCATAAATATTATACAAAATATTTCCAAGTGAACCTATCAGACCTCCAGAAAAAAATTGTGGGTAATACGGAGGAGGAGGAAAAATATTTTCAAACGATGATCCATCCCCTTTTGATACTAGTACACCAGGTAGATTCCCATAATAACCATGTGAAATTTCATATTCCCAGGTTCCAAAAGCATATAAATTGTGATCCGATGTTTGTGTAATGGCATTAATAGTGGTATGCTTTACCAGATCATTCACTCTATTTGCAACTGAATCTCCATCATGCAAATAAAAAGTTGAATCTGTCACACAAATATAAATAATCCCTTTATCTGTAAGCTGGATTGTGTTAATACTCGCATTTATACCTCTCAGCTTATGCCATGTGTTAGCATGATCAAAACTAAAATAGGCACCAGCTTCCGTTCCGACATATAATTTTTTATTTTTGGTTATTAGGATTGAAGAAATTGTAGCTGTTTTTATACCAGAAGAAGATTGGGACCATGAATTTCCTTTATCAAAAGATACATTAACACCGCTAAAAGTTGTACCGGCATATAACGTATCGGAACCTTCAATAGCCATGCATTTTACAGCAGTATTTGGAAGACCTTTTGAAATAATATACCATATAGTATCACCTAAGCTTAATGAATATACCCCTCCACCATATGTAGCGGCCAAAATTGATTTAGTTTTAGTCACAGCCAGCGATTGAACATCCGAAAAATAAGTAAGGCCTGTGTTTAGTATTTTCCATGATTGTCCCTTATCGGTTGATTTATAAATCCCATCGTTTTGCACACTAACAAAAATCTCATTATCGACTGTAACGATATCTGAGATCGAGTGATACCGCAAAAGTGTATCCCACGAAATACCTTCATTTGTAGTACGAAGTAAACCTGACCAATTCCCAGAGAAATTGATAGTTCCAATGTATACAGTATTATTCAATTGTGAGGTTTGAGGTACATATAATGCCCCTAACCGCGTCCCCCCGTCAATTGAGTCAAGAATACTTTTCCATGAATTCCCATCATCTAAGCTGCGATATACCGACGAGCCATTCCTTCCAGCAGAAGTGTTTGCGGCCGCGTATAATTCACCATTTCTTCCGCCAACGATAGATATTACCTCGTCACGAATTATCCCTGAATCAGAACGAAATAATGTATCATAGTGATCGTTGTCAGATCGTCTCAATAATCCATTTGAGACTAGTAGTGTATTTTTTGAGGTTTTAAAAATTGAAATGAATGCAGAATTGAATGAATTTGGAAATATCGCTTTCCAAATACCGGTTTTTATATCCAGCCTGCAATTTTGATGAGATAGCCAATAATCCGATGCAAAGATTTCGCTATCCGAAACACAAGCCATACTTTGAACAATTACGATCCCATTCATCAACCCTTGATCAAATTCTTCCCAAGATAGACCATGATTCGTTGATCTGAATATACCGCTCTGATCGGTACCGGCGTAATAATTGTCAGCAGAGTCAACTATGATTTTGACAATATACCCCCCATTAGGACCATTGGTTTGTGTCCAATTCTGAGGATAGCTATTAGATGCCCAAAAGAGAAGAATTGATATAATACAAAATTTCATGATGATGCCATATATTACAATATATAAGACAACTTTGATAAGGAAAAAAGCTCAAGAATGATTGCCCTAATTTTTTTCCAAACCTTTATTAAGTCAGCCTTACTACTGCATCGTATACCATCTCCACTTCAATATTCCGCATACAAAGAAAATGTTCTTCGGGATTGCGATAGCATGTCAGAGGTTTTGGAGAATAATAAAAACAGGGGCGGCATTCGATTCCCGTCTGGACGATCTCGTATTTGGTTTTCCAGGGATGAACGTATGTTTCGTTGGTGGGACCAAAGATGGCAACCGTTGGAAGATCGAGTGCGCCGGCTATATGCATTAATGCTGAATCATTCGAAACAAAAAGCGTCATCTTCTGCATGATGGCGACGGAATCCATAATAGATTTTGTCTTCACTTCAATAATATCATCCTCGCAGAGCCGCATGATGATCTCATTCGGTTCTATATCATCGGGTCCACCAAATAAAAAAATCGTTGCACCAAGTTCTCGTTTTAATCTTTTAGCAAGTTCAGCAAATTTTTCCGGTGCCCAACGTCTGCGGATGTGATTTTTGAAGAGAGCTGTGCCGGCATGGAAACCGATTCTGAATTGTGAATTGGGAATTGAGAATTGTAGAATATGGTCATTCATCCATTCTTCGGCAAAAGCAAGATGCTCAGGGAGTAAATGCAATTCAAGGTTTGGAAGTGATTCTTCTTTTATTTCAGGAGTGATACCGATCGCAGATAGCAGGCGAACATTTTCTTCAACACAATGATATGAATCATCCTCTGGTATAAGGTCTGTATTGAGCCAATTTAAATTCTGCCAATTGCGATGGCCGTAATGAATGCCGATCCGTTTCTTTGCGCCGAGGAGATAGGAAAAAAAATTATATTCTCGTCTGTTCTCCGGATAGATATTTATCGAGACATCAAACGACATTTTTCGCAAATGCAAGAGGTAGAGAAAACCTTCGAATTTATTTGCATTAATAAAATCAAAATAGTGAATATGATCGAGATTCGGATTCGTAAGAAATAATTCTCGCGTTGCAGCAAACATAACAAGCACATGGATCTCCGCCTCCGGTTTTGCCTTGCGCAAAAGAGCAAGCATCGGCGTAGACATCAGCGCATCGCCAAGACCGGGAAGCGCGATAACGAGAATTTTTTCTGAATTGTGAACTGAGAATTGTGAATTGTGAATTTGAGACATTATTTTGACTGTGCCTTTTTAATTATCGTGGTCAAAATTGAGATTAATTCGTTCGCTTCCTGAACCAGTGAAGCTACTCTATCAGAAGCAACTATCTTTTCTGCCTCAAAAAGTCGAAGCCAAAAGGATGTCTCTCTTGCTTCCTTGAGAGAAATGCTACATTTATGGATAAAATCAGGTTTACTTTGCCCTGCATCCGCTTGCCCCAGGTTAGCACCAATAGAGGTTCCTGCCCGAAGTAGTTGCGGAGCTAATACTCTTCCTGCCCCACCCTGTTCATAGAGAAAATAGTATAATTTAACACACCTTCTTGCAAATTCAAAAGTGCGTTCTTTGATATCATATTTCTTTGCTGAATTGTCTGCCATCTGATTTCTTATTTCACAATTCCCAATTCACAATTCACAATTTTTTCCTTCTGAAAGCAATTACACCCAACGCTGCTAGCGATAGCCCAAGCGTTGCAAGTGTTACCATTGATCCCGTCTTGAATGCATCCGATTCATATTTCAAAATGATCGTATGATCTCCTTTTGGAACTTCAACTGCGCGAAGTGAGGTGAATGCACGATAGAGCTTTGTCTCTTTGCCATCTATATAGGCATGCCATGCAGGGTAATAAACTTCTGAGAAAAAGAGCATCCCGTTTTCTTTTGTCGAAACCTTCGTTTCGATCTCATTTTCTTCAAAGCGGGTTACTTGTGCTTTTGCAGATGAATCAACTACTGAAATATCCGTTGCGGGTTTTTCTTCAAGTAAGAGAACATTTCGATAATCGAAGGTCGAATCTGTTCTGAGAAATTTCTTTGCATCTTCATCCGGATGAACGACGATCTTATAATACATCTTCACTCGCGGCAAATAGGTATTGCGCTGCACAAATCCCGCTCCGCCGCCTTTCTCTTCAACTGTCCATTTAATATTCAATAGATCTGCCGTAATATCCGGATTGACACATTCCGGTGAACTCCGTGCAAGCACGAGCGGATTATATCCTTCGAGCAATTGTATTCTATCGTAAGCGCCGTCGTTTCGTTTCAGGAGCATTGCATGCGCGGAGCGAATACGAGCGCGCGATAATTCTTTTGCCTGATCTTGTTTGATCTGCGCAACAAGCTGCGGCTGCTCGGAATATGCTGCACGCGGATCTTCCTTCGCAGCATTAAGTCCCATTCCATAATTAAATAATTCAATAATGGTCAGAGCTATCGTTCCAAGCGCCAGCGGCATTCCCACTACCTTTTTTTGTATGAGAAGAAAACCAATCAGCAGCATTGAAAGCACGGGTAGTGCTGCAAGCCCTGCTGCCCAGGAAATAGACTGCCCCATTTCAGGTGTTGCAGATGCCATGAAGGATTGCGGCGTGAACATTCCTGCAAGAGCGGCAATCCAAATAAGTCCGAAAACTCCCATGCAGGTATAAATTATTTTTCGAGTGCGATCCGGCAATTCTCTTAGCATTGCCTGCGATAATCCTACTCCGGAAAGCGCACTCATCGCAAAAGTAAAGACCATCATCATTCGCGCAGGTGTGCGAAGTTTATTAAAGAGCGGAAGCTGAAAAAATATTTTATACAAGAAAAAATGATCGCCAAGCGAAAAGAGCACGGCGAATAAACTCATACCTGTAAAGAATGCAATGTATTTTCTCTTGCCGCCGAATGCTGCGATGATTGCAAAGAGAAGCGGAAGAACTCCGATGTAGCACATCGTCTCCCACGATAGATAATACGGTCCATTCCAATATTGCACTTTTGCTTCGCGCAGTGCATCGGTCACGCCGAATAAGCGAGGAAGAATCAGCGTTGCAAGATGTCCGAAAGATAGCGAACCTTCAACCGATATTTCAAATGTTATCACATCGCGTCTCGAAAGCGCAGCAAGTTCTTGCGATGGCAGAAGCTGAATTGCAAAAAGTCCGACAGCGATAATTGCCGGAATAGCCATACGCAAAAATACCATTGCCGAAAATGCTTCTGTATCTTTATTTCGGATGCGATAGACAATTTCATAAACTGCAAGCAGCCCAAGAAAAAATGTGAGGTAGAGTGATGTCTGCGGATGACCGGCAAGATACACCGCTCCGAGGACGAGTCCCGCACCGATCGAATGCTTCCATGAATCGCAGCCTCGCAGAAAAAGCAGAATGACGAAAGGAAAAAGTGCAAGCTGATAGACGATCATCTGATGCATCGGCTGCGCAGTGAGATAGCCGCTGAAAGCATAGACAATTGCAGCAAATATCGCCGACCAATCATCGGTCTTGAAAATTTGCTTTACGAGATAAAACATCCCAGCCGCTGCAATAAAGTAATGCAGAATAATAAACCATTGCATCACCACCGGGGAGAGATGACCATCGGATACAAAAAACGACTGCACCATATTTATCGGATACCAGAAGGCAACTTGAATATCGGCGATGAACGGCATGCCTGAAAATACGTATGGATTCCATTGCGGAATATGTCCTGCGGCAAGGCTTGAGGCGGCAAGAGTGCGGAACGGGAATTCCTGTTCGACGAAATCCTCCCATAAGAATTTCCCGCCAAAAAGAATGGGATAATAAAAGATGAGAACTAAGCCCAGCAATATGCCAAGCGCAGCCAGGGGCGCGATCTTCGCAAGAGTAATAGGTGCGGCAGTCTTCCTCGACGTCTCAGTAACTTTCGTTTTTATGGTTACAGTTTGTTTTGCCATGAATTTAATGCAAAATGAATTCAGGCAAAATTACGACAAGGAAGGAGCGGATTTGGAATAATGGGTTAATATTCGCAGCGAATTAATAACTTCTTCGTCTTATATCTTCACCATCAAAAACGATAAACAAGCGAGACATATCAGTTACGTGATTCATCAGAAGATCATGAATATCTCAACTCTTCCTCTACCCGGAGGTGTAAGTACGGTTTTTACCTCGAACCCATCCGACCAAAGCTGTAACAAATTGTTTCTTTCGAAGTTAGTGTTAAAGAATAGCACATTTAAGGAAGGATTAGCCATGAAACATATCGTTTGTATTTTTGCATTTCTATTTTTTTCAGCTTCGGGAATTTCAGCTCAATGGACCAGTCTCAAGGGACCTTTCGGGTGCTGGGCAAATGGATTCTATTCAGAAGGCGATACTATTTATTCTACTACTTCAACATCATATACTTCCAAGACATACCGCTCTACTGATGGTGGACATATTTGGAATCCTTTAGATTTTAAGCTCCCTGAGAATATTTTTTATCAAAAAATTCTTTACAAAAAGGGTAACATCGTATTCGTTGAACTTGAAACAGCTGATGTCGGCACCGTGCGTCTCTTTTTTTCAAGGAACAATGGAATGACGTTTGATTTGCTTCTGGATTCGGCAGTAAACTATTCTGTACTGGCAGTTGCGGATACGATCTTCGTTACAAGGAGTGCAGACTTTTGGTCCGGCAACGATACCACATCATTAATTAGATCTAGTGATAATGGCAAAACTTGGACAACCATATCACCACATACACATTTATCACTTTCGAAATTACAATATTTTGCTGGTGCTCTTTATGCGCTCAAATCTAAAAATGACGATTGGCAAATCTGTAGATCTTTTGACGGAGGTAAAACATGGGATTCTCTTTTCGGTAAGACTCGTGCGGATTTCATAAATAGTATGCCTCATTTGGAAGACTTTGTACTTTATTCTATACCAGGTGATTCCAGTCTTTGGCTTGTTATTGATTCGACAGCAACTAATGATAATATTTTTCAGCGGTTTTTAAAAATTTCTCTGGACGGTAGCTCTGTGAAGACTTTTCCTTTTCCAACTAAAAATTCAAACCCTTCAATTGATACAGTAATAACTAATTTAATAATGATAAATGGATATATTTATGCAACAACTTCCTTTGATATCTATAAGTATGTTCCCGAACAGAAAGAATGGAATGTTTTAACAAATAATATACTCCGTGCATCAGTTGATAGGATTACAAATTTTCTTCCACTTCCACAACAAGGATCAAACGAAATCTTAATTTCTTTTGATAAATGGTCACGATGGAATTCTGGATATACAAATGGTGTCTACCGATTTTCGGCAGGTAGATCTGAATGTATTCCGTCGGATACGGGAATGAATAGTACAGAGACTAATCGGATATTCGTATTTAATGACACGGTATTTTCATTAACCCCTGGGAATGGGTATCCTTTGTATACATCAGCAGATCAGGGTGATTCTTGGGATAGGGTATCTTTTCCTTTTGATATTCATGGTTATGATATCTTAGCTTTGGTAGAAACACCGAAGGGGCTGTTATATTCTAATCGAGACTCAATTTTTCTCAGAAAGCGCAGTGATGCACAAATCATTACAAATTATATTGGAAGGCAAATCCTTTCTTTCTTGCCAATGGGGGATGCTCTCTTCTGTAGAACAGGTAATGAGTTCTTTCGATCCGACGATTCCGGAGTAACGTGGATAAAATTAACCCAACCTCCATTAATGACGACTTCTGGTATTGCAAATACTGTTTTCAAAAAATTAATGCTTGTAGGGGGTGATTCCATCATTATAAGCTCTGATGGATGCTTGACATGGAAGAAAGTAAATGGAATTCCTTATTCTATGGTATGCAACTGTCTTGCTTCAGATGGGAATAATATTTATGCAGGTGCCACTTGTTCGGAGGGTAATAATTCATTTTATGGATTTTTCCGATCAACTGATGAAGGGCAGACATGGAATTTATTTTTACCAAAAATGCAGGGAAGATTCGGTTTTATATTCCCCTTAAAAGATAAGTTACTATTTGGTGGACTTGGTGGCGTATTTCGGTGTAATATTGACGGCTCAGGAATAGTGGAGCTTTTCAAAGATCAACATATGAAACAAGCCTATGCAATTGCAAATGATTCTGAATATGTTTATATTGGTACAGCCGGCTATGGATTATTCCGAGCAAAGATAAAAGATGTTCTTCAATATGCAGACGCGGTAAGCCCTCGTATTCAGTTCAAAGATATTTCTTTTCAAGTATTTCCAAACCCATCGACAAGAAAACTTTCGTTACAATATATACTACCAAATTCTTCATCCGTGATTTTGAAAATCACTAATTCAATTGGGACTGAAATGGGTTCGAAGGATTTTGGAATCCAAAATGGGGGTGTACAAAGCATAAATTATGATGGCACATCGCTGCCAAATGGCGTATATTTCGCCACACTCATAGCCGGAAAAAATACGCAGACAATTTCATTTATTGTTGGTAAGAAGTAAAAAAATATTCATTTTTTTGCACTTATAAATCAATAACTTACAGGATTTGACTAAGATTTTGCGAAAATGCGATTAGGATTTTTATGATTTATTTCGAATATTTGCATTCGTAAGTTCATCCATCCTTATATTTTTTGATATTTCAGTCTGTATGGCAAGCAGCTCATAGACCTTAGCCGGTAAAGTGGGAAAATAGAAAAGTAAAAGGTTAGCCGGCCGGCATGGTTCATGGACCTTACGTAAATAAAAATGCTGCAAGTCCTTTGCAGTGTTTTAATCCCAAATCACGGATCCGTGTATTATTTTTAATATCGTTTTATGAATTGGTAGGCGCAGGGTTTTAGCCCGCGTGAATATTCAATCATGATATGCGTTCGCAGGGCTAAAGCCCTGCGCCTACCAAAATTATTTACTTATGCAATTTCCTGATTCTCAATAACTCTAAAAACATTTGTGCTGAGTCGCTTACTGCGCCGACCGTAGTGCGTTCGTCATTGTACCATTCCACGGCAACTTCTTTAACTTTATAGCCTGCTTTTTTTGCAAGGTATAAGATCTCTACATCAAAAGAGAATCCCATGACCTTCTGCGCTGTAAATAATTTTTCGGCTGCTTCACCGCGGAATCCCTTGAATCCGCATTGTGTATCTTTTATTCCACGGAGGACAAAAATTTGAACCAACATATTAAAAAATCTACCCATCATCTCGCGATAAAAAGGCTGATGGACTTTCACCAATTGTCTGCCTTCAAGCGCTCTGCTTCCGACGACAACGTCGTAATGCTCTTTTTCTATTGCCTGAATAACTTTTTCAATTTCATGAACAGGAGTGGATAGGTCGGCGTCAGTGAAGATTCGGATCGCGCCTTTTGCCTCAAGCATTCCGGCTTGTACTGCAGCACCTTTGCCGGCATTCGTACCCAGTTCAATAAGCTTTGTTTGGATCGAAGGATTGAGTGCGCCGACAGAGATAGGTTTTGCAAATGCTTCGCGAATAATATCAACGGAGTTATCCGGCGATCCGTCATCTACAACTATGACTTCGGAATCATAAGGAGCGTTTGCAAGATAGGTAAATATCTTTTCAAGCGAAGCCGAGATACGGTTCGCCTCTTTGTAGGCAGGAATAATGAGTGATAGGTACATTCTGAGTTGACAGTTTACAGTTAACAGTTTACAGTCAACAGATTTTTTCTGTTAACCGTAAACTGTGAACTGTCAACGTATGAATTATTTTTTTACTGCCCCATTTTTCATAATAGCACTATCAGGTGCGGATGTTGCCATTCCGAGCGAATGTTTGAGCGAATCGACATGCTGCTGCAACGCTTCGAACTCGACTGCCAGACTGGTGCCGGCAAGATCTCTTCCGTAACGTTTGAAGAACTCATCATAGAGTGCTAC
>JANYLL010000074.1 GCA_025357895.1 Ignavibacteriota bacterium | reverse complement strand
TAGGTTAACTTTCTTAACACCGGAGCGATGCGAGATGTTACGGCTACTGAAACGAGAGTCATTACTCCTCCAAAGATTACCGATGGTACAACCTTTAATAATTTCGCTGCCACCCCCGATTCAAATGCGCCGATCTCGTTTGACGATCCGATGAACATCATATTCACTGCTTCAACTCTACCGCGCATATCATTCGGTGTAGATAGTTGTAATAGTGTCGAGCGAATGATCACACTCACCGAATCGAATGCTCCACCAAGAGCAAGCATGCAAACCGAAAGAATCGGATTAACTGAAACGCCGAAAATGATGATCGTAATTCCAAATCCGATAATAGCAAAAAATAATTTTTTTCCGATCTTTCCGTGAAGCGGTCGGCGAGTCATCCATAATGCCATCAACGTCGCACCGACGGCAGGAGATGCTCGTAAAATTCCAAGTCCTTCAGGGCCAATTTTTAAAATATCACTGGCATAGACCGGAAGCAATGCAACTGCACCGCCGAAAAGAACAGCAAAGAGATCAAGCGAAAGGGCGCCTACGATGATCTGGTTTCTGAAAACAAAACTAATTCCTTTTTTAAGACTTTCAATTATTTTTTCTTCCTTCTCTCGAACGATCGCTTGTTGTTCAGGAATAAAATAAATGGATATTGGTCCTATTAACGCAAGTGTTGCAGCAACGGTATATGCAACCGAAGGTCCAAAAAAACCGTAGAGCAACCCACCGAGAGCGGGACCCACAATTGCTCCTGTCTGCCATGATGAACTTCTCCAAGCCGATGCATTAGGCGCTAGCTCCTGTGGAACAAGTTGGTAACTAAAGGCAATGACCGATGGAGCAAGGAAACCGGAAGATAATCCTGATAAAAATATCACGCAATAGATCGGAAGTGTTCCAAACCTCTGGTAGATATTCTGAATATCTGTTGAAATAAAAAACAGAGAAAGAATGCAAAGAAAAAGAACTGATAAAGCAGTGAGCGCGATTTTCCGCCGGCTTTTATTATCACTTAAATGCCCGGCATAGAGCGAGACCATTATAGCCGGAATAGCCTCAGCAAGTCCAAGAAGTCCGAGAGAGAAGGGGTCTTTTGTAAGTGCAAATACCTGCCATCCGATCACTACTTCGACGATCTGGAAGGCAATAGTATTGCTGAACCTGCCGAGAATGTATAAACGGAAATCACGAATTCGGAGAGCGGCGTAGGGATTGTGCTTCGGAATAATGCTATTCAATGGTAAATAATGTTAAGGTAAGTGGCTCAGGCACTCTTACGCACAGATTGAATTTTTATATCCAAAAGGATTGGGACGGACAGGCATGAGTGCCTGCCCTACTATAAAAGAAATCGCTCGCCATCTGTAAGCCGAATTCTGTCTGATCTTTATTAAAAATAAAGAGAGGTGATCATTGATCTGATGCGACCTACCCGAAGCCAGCTCACTGCGGGCAGCAGCTATTCACTTGCGTGAAAGGACTTCATACATGGTCTTGCTCCGCGCGAGGTTTATCGTGACTGCTTCGGTTGCCCGAAACACGGTGGTCTCTTACACCGCCTTTTCACCCTTTCCCGATCTCCGAAAAGATCCGGTGGTTTATTTTCTGTGACACTATGCTGTCGGCATATTTTCTCACCGAAGTGATCATTCAATGCCGCCCGAATTTGTATGACGAATCATCTCATCCGGCGCGCTGCCCTACGGAGTTCGGACTTTCCTCATCCGCTGCAAGCAGCGAACGCGATCACCCGATGGCGAACAAAATTTTATTGTGGTAGCCGTATGGCTTTAGCCTGCGAACGCACCTAACCATGAAATATTCACGCGGGCTAAAGCCCTGCGGCTACCAATGGTTTTAACTTTCTTCCGTTTCTTCGACCTCTTGACTTACTGGCTCCGGCTCACCATCGATCGCTGTACCAATGACTTCACCGACAATAATTCGTCCGCAATATTCGCAGACGGTATGCTTCAATCCGCGATTAAGTTCGAGAACAAGCTGGCGCGGAACGGCATTATAGCACCCGCCGCAAACTCCGCCTCGTAAGGCAACAACGGCAACACCACTTTTTGCGGGGCGTACCCTCTCATAAATGCTTATATAATTCTGCGTGATCTTCGGAAGAATTTTTTTGCGCTCGCCTTTAAGTTCTTTTTCTTCTGCAGCAGTTTCTGCCATTAACTGATTTAACAGCTTTTCGGAGTCTTCAAACTCTGCGCGCATTTCCGTAAGTTCTTTACGTCGGTCTTCTGCTTCAGCTTTTGCATTCTCTAATTCAATGCTTATCCGTCCCATGCGGTCGGAATCTTCGTGAAGCCTGCGATCGGCATCTTCGATCTGAAAACTAATCGCATCGTATTCGCGAGTAGTCTTGACCTCAAATTGCTGGCCTTTATATTTTTCGTGTTTTTCGCGAAGCTCGGTAGTATCTCCGGTGAGTTTGCGAACTTCAGCTTCATTTGCTGTGATTCGGTTATCGATCTCGCCAAGAATAGATTCGCGCTCTTCGAGCGCAAAACGCAATTCTGCAACGCGTTCAGGCAATTCTCCACGACTTGCAACAAGCTCGTCAATATGCGTATCGATCTTCTGTAACTGGTATAAACTAAGTAGTACTTCGTTCACGGTCTTTCCTCTATATGGTAATATCTAACGACATTCGGTCTAACATCCGATTCTATAACGAGCGATTGGGGTGTTTCGTTATGCAAATTTACGACATTTAAGGCAATCATAGCCGCTTTTAGCATTCCGGCAGTCACAAAGCGCTCCGTCTCGGAATGTCCGGCATCAACTAAAAGAACATTATCATGCTCCGCCCGATAAAAATCATGATACCGAATGTCGCCGGTAATAAAAATATCCGCGCCCTGAGATCTGGCGGCAGAGTAATATTCCATGCCTGATCCGCCAAGAACGGCGATGCGCTTATACTGCTCTTTCTTCACAGCATTATGCCGAAGCACTGGCGTTCCGAAAATTCTTGCTATCTCCGAAAGAGTCTCATCAAGATTTTTCCCACCACTCCAATCACCTATCGAACCCATCCCGAATTTCGGATGAGTATTATTCAGCGGGTAGCGATCATAAGCAACTTCTTCATACGGATGTGCGGCAATCATCTTTTCGATCACTTTACGTGACTTCCAGCTTTCGCATATCATCTCTAATCGTAGTTCATCTACGGACTCACGTTCCAGAGGTTTCCCGATAACCGGATTAGAATTTTCATTGCCGCGAAAAGTACCGGTTCCGTTATCCGAGAATGAGCATTCATCATAATTACTGATATTCCCTGCACCTTCTTCCCACATTGCTTCCTGGACTTGGCTTGCATTAGCTTTAGGAACAAAGACGACTATCTTTTCCAAAAGATCACGAAGCGGAACAAGCGGGCGAATTTTCTGCAGTCCTAAGGCATCAGCCATCAGACGGCTTGTTCCAAATTCCGGATGCGAATCGAAAGCAGTATGGATCACATACAGTGCAATGTCATTCTTTATCAGCTTGTGTACAAGATATCCTGTTCTTGTTGAATCTGCAATCGAAGAAATATTCGGAAAAATAAGAGGATGATAGCTGACGATCAGGTTTGCCTCAACCTGCAACGCTTCATCTATCACTTCATCGGTGATCTCGTAAGCTGAAAGTATTTTGCGAAGCTCGGCGTCTTTTTCAAAACCAACCTGTAAACCGACAGCATCTTTTGCATTGCCAATGGCAGCAAGAGGTATGACCTCATTAAAGGCTTTTATGAAATCAGCGATCTTCATAAAGGAAAATTAGGGAGCGAATACGATCTTCTGCATTCCTATGAAATTACCATCGGCATACATCCGCGCATAATAAATTCCACGAGAAATATTATTGGGGTAAAACACAGCGGATGATTCTGTCTCGGAGACAAATCCATCCATGATCGTAGAAATCTCTCTGCCCAGATCATCACAGATAACGATCTTCACATTCGCCGGTGCGGCAATATGAAACGGAATCTTTGCAAAGGATTGGGATGGGTTGGGGATGGGGGCATCAAGAGACGAAGTTTGTGATTTTCTTTCAGCAACACCTGCCGTTGTTATCGGTGCAGTAGAGAAAGCATCAATATTACGTGAAATATTATCCGATTGAGCTGTGACTTCCTGTAAAAACGCGACAATTTTGGAATTTTGGAGATTCCACGGCTTACCTGTTGGGTCGTATACATAATGAAAATCCTGAGGTCCGGAAAGAGTAATAGCATCACCACCGTTGGGAGCAGGAATCATCGCACGAAAAATATTATTCCAATTACCGTCAGCGGGATTACCATAACTTTGTGTATTATTATATTTAACCCCTGATTCTACAAGCATGGCATAGGGCTTGACCGATTTGCCGCCCGTTGTGCCATCAGCATGGAGATCCACATGAAGCTTACCGCTTCCATCAATAGAAGTAGTAATACCTAACGTGGCAGAATAATGGTTTGTAGTTGCTGTTTGCTCGGTAAGGCTTTTCCAAGTACTAAAGGACGTACTAGCATTATTGCCGCTAATAAACGCAGTAGGGTCGACTGCCACTTGGTAAAAACTGCTCCCTACACGCACGTTAACATCTCCCTTAGATGCCAAGAAGAATGGATCAACCGGGGACGGAAAATTATTATGAATATAGACGATCTGAACCTTATATTCTGGATGCTGGGCAACCAATGATTCATATTGTGCGTCAGGGGTCTTACAATTTGCACAATCTGTATTGCGTAAAACTTCGACAAGAAACTGAGCAGAAGCAGTCCTGTATACTAATAATAAAAAAAATATTACTAAAGAAAAATGATGTTTCATAAAAATTGAAATTTATTCAAGTCAAAGTGAAACATTTTAGAAAAAGATTTCGTGCAATCATTATATCTGACTTGTGAGTGTGAGCCGCAAACCATTAAATGCCGGGACTACACGGCAAATTCCGCCACTGCAATTCAAACCGCCTCTTTCAGCACCATAACTTGCAAGAACCGAATGCGCTCCGCCAATCCGGAATGAAACAAATCCTTGAGGCCAGAAATGACGTGCACCTTCATCCTGAGTAGAATAATCTATGATGCCTCCAAAAGTAATAATTGGATAGATCGG
>JANYLL010000073.1 GCA_025357895.1 Ignavibacteriota bacterium | reverse complement strand
AAGATGGGCGGCACAGCAGGCTATATCATTATCTACGCAGTGACGCTGGCAGCATTACTTTCAGGAATATTTTTTATCCGCCGCAATAAGATATCAGAGCGTAACCCTAACGCCCGTAATGGTTTTCTGATCATGATATTGTGGTGTGCGGTGGTGACATTTACTGCAATGGTATTTTTTCCGCTTCCACGTTTTCAGGTATTGCTTATCGGTATTTATTTTCCTGTGATAGGGTTTGGAATCTCGGAAACAGTTTTATTCTTAAAACGACGGCGAGAAACATCTCCTTGATTTTTTATAAATAAATATTTAGCCCAGTCAAAGAGGATCAGAAAGATTAGAAATTTTCTGAGTGAGGACTTGGCATCCGAACTATAATGCTATCAAAATCCTTTCTATAAATGAGCGGAATTCGCTCCATCAAGACCTTACAAATCCGCAACGCCGTATCCAAGTGTAATACCATTCGCCGATGATATACGTAACTCGCAAAGCCCATTTTTCTGCTGCCCATAGACTTTATAATCCTACTTTTTCGGATGAACGCAATGAGGCAACTTTCGATAAATGCAATAATCCAAGAGGGCATGGACATAATTATACTATTGAAGTTACTGTAGCCGGCATTCCCGATCCGCTGACGGGTTATGTGATCGACCTGAAAAAACTTTCGGCGCTGATGGAAGAATATATTATTGATAAAGTCGATCATAAACATTTGAATTATGACGTGCCTGAATTGCGCGGCGTTATTCCGACGGCAGAAAATATCGCTCTCGTTTTCTGGCAAATCTTAGAGCCAAAAATTATTGACGGCAAACTCTATTCAATAAAAATTTTTGAAAGTGATAATAATTTTGTAGAGTACAAAGGCGAACCAGTTGGCAAAACCATGAGATATGATTTGATTGAAAATAATCTAAACGTGTCATTCTGAGCACAGCGAAGAATCTCGTGACGTTTAGTGGAGAGAGTTGTTTTTGCACACCATCAGGGGATTCTTCACTGCGTTCAGAATGACATAAAAAATTTCTGCTAACGACTAAAGACTACACTAACGACTACCTATGACACCAGTAATAACACTACCCGGACAATTAGAAGACACTCATCACCTTACTCATGATGAAAGAGAGAGCATGGAGCATGAAGGAGATGAACTTCCCTATTCAAAAGAAAGCTCGGAATCCGATCCGATGCTGCGCGCCCTGACGCGCTCTTTGCTTTTGGAATTAGGCGAAGATCCCGATCGCTGCGGCTTGCTTCGCACTCCACATCGTGTCGCCAAATCAATGCGCTACCTGACATCCGGCTATGATATGAATATTGAGAAAGTTCTCAACGGTGCGATCTTCAAAGAAGATACTGAGGAAATGGTTATCGTAAAGGATATCGATTTTTATTCGCTCTGCGAACATCACATGCTTCCGTTCTTCGGTAAGGCTCATATTGCTTATATTCCGAAAGGCAAAATCGTCGGACTTTCAAAACTTCCGCGTATCGTTGAAGTCTTTTCTCGTCGTCTGCAAGTACAGGAGCGCATGACACATCAGATTGCCGAAACGCTGATGGAATATTTACAACCGCACGGTGTTGCCATCGTCACCGAAGCACGACATCTTTGCATGATGATGCGCGGAGTGGAAAAACAAAATACTGTCGCAACTTCAAGTGCCATGTTAGGGGCATTCAAAGAGCCGAGGACACGCTCTGAATTTCTCTCACTTATCGCAGGGAAATTGTCATAAAATATTCAGATAAACACATTCCCGATCTTTACGAATAACAGGAAAACTTTTCTCTGACTATGCTTAAAAAAATATTCTTTCTTTTTCTCTTCGCCACGGGTTCTCTTTCAGCCCAGCATCAAACCTATACAGTTGATCTTAATTCGACTCAGACACATAAAGTGGGAGTGAGTGTCGAGGTTGAAAAATGCGGCGCTAAAATTGTCACTTATCAAATGCCGATCTGGGCGCCGGGTGCTTATAGCGTCACGCATTACGGACATTATGTTTCGGACTTCAAAGCATTTGATTCAAAGGGAAAATCATTGAAGATTAATCAAGTAAATGGAGACCGTTGGGAAATTGCAGACGCAAAAAATATTCAAAGGATTACATACTCTGTCAACGATTCACATAAAGATTCGACAAGTCTTTTCTTTGCGCTTTGTAATATCGATACAAATTTCTTCTTTGCAAATGGAACATGCCTTTTCGGATATGTGAATGATAAGAAAGATATTCCTTCTTTGGTTGAATACCATTTCCCTCACGGATGGAAGCTCGGTACTGC
>JANYLL010000070.1 GCA_025357895.1 Ignavibacteriota bacterium | reverse complement strand
TGGCATTCTACCACTGAATTACTCCCGCCTCATAGCTGTACTGCAAAATTACGCCCATATTACCATTATACCGCCAAAAATGGATTTTAATTTTGAGTTCTGAAAATTCATAAAAATGGTTTATCGGCGTGAAATGGTTTTTTTTCCATACGAGCTTGAGAGTGGTATGAGAATTGTATCTAATAAGAATCGACAGACATTGTGTATGAATTGCAATGTGTGAATGACCATGAAAAGAAATATGAAATCGATCAGGATGTGGGCAGTAGGTTTATCAGTCAGTGCAGCGATGTGCTTTTCGCAGTCCGTTCAGGCACAGAATTTCAGAGAAAATGAAGAACTCTGGAAAACTGAGACTATTCGTTCTCACAACGTTGATACTGTAAAAATTGAACGCCATTCATTTTTCGCGTTACCGACGGTCAATGATACAACTCCGCTTGTCTATCACGAGCCTCTGCCGGATTCGGTTATGCCGAAATCTGCAATCGAGATCGGACAGATAACCATTCAAGCCGGAACTGCAGCAGATGTACTTGCACTGCTTGAAAAACAGGCTCGCTCACAAGGTGCGGATTGGATCGTTGGTTTCAACGAACCGAGAATGAAGATCAATAAACAAGGCGAGATATATTACAGATCACAGGCAATGCTTTATAAAGTGATCAATCCTGAACTAGTACAACAAACTCAGATCGCTACCATTAGCTGTGGAGAAAACCATTTGCAAAATTGTGCAGCTGTAGAAGCTTTTGTGAACCATGTCGTTGCTAAAAGCGGCGAATAATGTAAATGTTGCCTTAGAACATGCCTGACTATGAACGAGTCCGAGTGACGCTGATAACAAAGAGTGAATGTTGTAAAGTCGTCATGGGTCTCGTTCAGGTCAATTTTACCCTTCCAAAGAAAGTTTAAAATAACTTGGAATTTGTTGAACTCAGACTCCATTTTTTTGTTTTCTTCTACAGATAGTTATAAAATTGCACAAACAAGTGCAACGATTTATGCCTCTTATTGATTATAGATCAAGAGGTTTTACTGATAGGGGCGCTTCGGAGACTAGTGTGTGTTTCACAAAGGGAGGACCAATTTCTCTCACCGCCCATGCAGATCCCGAAGCGCTGTTTTTTTCTTAAGGGTTCGAGTTTATCTCGAACCCTTTTTTATTATATGGCATGAAACCCAATTGTCATTTGAAAAAAAAATTTGAAACTCGACTAACCTCACCTTAGTTATATGCAAGTCAAAAAATAATTCGGGGCGTGGCTCAGCCTGGTAGAGCACCTGGTTCGGGACTAGGGGGTCGGAGGTTCGAATCCTCTCGCCCCGACACTTTGTCGGGATAAGTAGGTTTCCTCTCATAAAAAACTCATAACTACCAATGGATTGTCTTTTCTGTCGTATTATATCCGGTGATGAAAAATCTTGGAAGGTTTATGAAGACGATCATCATGTTGCCTTTCTGACTCCATTTCCAAATACGTCTGGCTTTACTGTCCTCGTTACTAAAGAACATTTAGATAGTAATGTGCTTAAATTTACCGAAGAGCGTTTTATTGAAATGATGAAAACTGCACGAAAACTTGCTCATCATCTGGATGAACGTCTCGGTACGAAACGGACCGGACTAATTATTGAAGGCATGGGCATTAATCATGCTCATGTCAAACTCATCCCAATGCACGGTATTCCTGAAGGAGAATGGAGCCCCATGTTGAGTAATAATCCAGTATATAAAGATATTTACCAAGGATACTTAACTACTCATGATGGTCCGAAAATGAGCGATGAAGAATTAGACAGGATCCAGACCAAAATTCTCTAAGATATCCGAAAGTCAATCCGAACAGGATAGCCGACTCCGTTGTTTAATTCCAAATGCTTGAAGTATTAGAAAAAGCGCTTACCATCACCGAAAAAAAGAGGATTGATGTTCTGCGTATTAATGAAATTTTCTACTCGATCCAGGGTGAGGGTTCTCGCGCAGGTGAGCCCTGCGTATTTATCAGATTGACAGGCTGCGGGCTTCGATGTACCTATTGTGATACAGAATATGCATTCTATGAAGGAGAAGATCGTACGCAGGACAACATTTTAGATCAGATCAGGTCGTACGATTGCAAATTAATTGAATTAACAGGCGGCGAGCCTTTAGAACAGGAAGGGGTCTATCCCTTAATTACCACTCTTTGCAACGAAGACTACGAAGTTATGATCGAAACAGGCGGACACGTAGATATTAGCCGCGTCGATCCACGAGTGAAGTGCATTGTCGATCTAAAAACACCATCATCCGGTATGCAGAGCCGGAATCTTACTGTGAATATTCCGTATTTAAAAAATTCGATCTGTTCTTTAGACCATAGATAATCCTCGCGATTCCCAATGACAAATTTTACTTCATCTGATCTTTTTAAATACGGAATATTCGCAGTAAGATTCCGGCTCTGCATACCGGATGATGGTGTTTTTAGATCGACAATGCATTTCACTCGGGGATCGACACGGCTAATATCT
>JANYLL010000057.1 GCA_025357895.1 Ignavibacteriota bacterium | reverse complement strand
ATAATTGAAGTTTGCGCTGAAGACCTTCACGCCATGTTTCTTGAATAGATCGCGGTACTGATATGCCGCGCCTGCCATCGAGACGCCCAGCGCTTTCACTTCATTCGAGCGCGAGATCACGACGCCATCGTTATTCGATAGTACAACAACAGGTTTCCCATTCAAAGAAGGATCGAGCGTCCGCTCGCAGGATACGTAAAAATTATTACAATCTATTAACCCTATCATATGCGTCCGCCCGCGGCAGATTTAAAGCTTAAAAAAGGCTCATTTCCGGCTGAAGCCTCTATAACCTCTTTATTTTTCAAACAGATAGCATTACGCGCGCGCAGTTTCCTTCCTTTCTTTTTGAGATGTCTTTATTTCTTTGCAGCGTATATGTTGAGCCTTGTCTTCATCCTTATCAAAACAGATGGGCACCTATGGAGGAGTTCCGGGAGTAGGGCAAAATTTATTACCTTATGAATATCTATTTTAAAAATGTAGTATTTTTGTATTGTGAAATATGTAGGGGTTATACTCGGGTTTATCTTTTGTGCAAGCCCGCTCTTTGCACAAGCTCCATCTATCTCCTACATGATGGCTGATGAGGCAAAAAGCCAACTGCAAATTCATGGCTCCTTCGGAAATACTCCCGGCACAGTTACCATCGAAGATACAACTCTCGGCATTGCATCATGGAGCGATTCACTAATTATCTGCTCGCTTCCCGATAGCGGACAAGGAGCAGGAGGTGGGGTAGTTGTCCAGACTGCAATGGGTAAGAGTAATAAGAGGATGTTGAGTATATTTAGCATGGTAATAGATAGAACAGAATCAGATTACGAGGGAGTTAATGGATATGTACATTCTCTCGATGTTCGATGGAAAATTAATTGGAGAGCTGATATTAATTACAGAGGAATAACTTCCCAATTCTCGTTTGAAATTTCCAAAACATCTTATGGACTTATAACTTATGTTTATAGTTCTAAAAGGGATGCCCAATACCCATCTCTTGATAGCGCAAATAAATCAGATAGCTCAATTACTCTAAAAGGTATTATGGATTTAAAATTCCACATAATACATTTTTCCCTCATTTCTTTATACTCCCCTGATTTTAATGGGCATATAGTAGATTACCAAATTCAAGGAATTCCCTTTGACACAACAGGTGTCATTACTGGTTATAAAGAATATTATGATAATGGTTACTCTAAAGGGTATGACTCAGTTTATAATGCTAAAATCTTGTTCCCACCAAATTTAAAAAGTACTGTCTACCAACAATTTCAAATACGTGATCCCATAAAAATCTGGACTGAAGATTGCTCAGTGAAAATTAAATCCGAAACTCCTCTCGGCACAAGCACTGCCTCCCTCTACTCCATCGACGGCAGATTACTCAAACGGACAAAACTCGATGTCTCTTCGCCGGGAGTATTTACAATTGATGCAAGCGATCCCCATATTCATTTTGTAATTCTGGTTTTGCAAACAGAAAAGGGACTGATTACGAAGAAGATACTTTTCTAATTTATCTTCTTAATAAAATGCACAATATTGCTTTCGCCCTCGAACCCAATATGCCTATGGAATTTCTGGCTTTCAATATTTTCTACTTCTGTATCAGAGCCAAGTTCTTTGCAGCTCGGCTGCCTAACCATTCTTCATCTAATTTAATAAATTTTTTCTCTAAGCTTGTTTGCGAACCCCTAATGTTCGATAATAAGCTTTTGTGTTTCAACTATGCCTGAAGAAGATTGTACCCTGCAGTAATATGTGCCGGTACTTAATGAACTTAGGTCAAATGAAGTAGCATGATACCCCCCTTCAAATGTGCCTTGCAGGACCGAGGTAAGTTCGTTTCCAAGAATATCGAAGATTGCCGCATGAACGAACATTCGTTCTGGGAGTAACAAGCGTACCTCCCCTTTACCGGTAGTCGGATTTGGCCAGACGCGAAGATCCAGAGTTTGCCTTACTAAGCTCTTGCTCGAAGGCTCTACCACGGCAAACGCCGGAATAGATTGAGTCCAGCAGCTATGAATTCCGTCGCCATAAGCAACAAGGCTAATACGCTTCATCTCAGGGTTTTTGACTACGATCACTATACTATCTTGCCCCGTACGAATACTTCCGTAAATAGAATCTACGCCTGCTTCTGATATTTTTATTGCATAAGCCTGAACGGCAGAGGAGGGAGAGGGCTGCCAACTCAGAAGAATTGTATCTCCACCGAGATGCTGAACTATCGGATTAATAGGGGGCGCTATTGACGATTTAGTGTTATCAAGTTGAATATTGGAATAGGAGCGTGAAATATATGCGCCATTATCACGCATTGCATAAAGATAATACTGACAATTGGGCAATGAATCATTCAGGTTGAACGATAGCGTACCATTCTTATCATTCGTCGCTGCAATCATGAACCCTTTATAATCAGATGCACTATCAGCAAGATAAGCCGAGACGTTAGCAGTGTCGCCCCCTGAAAGTGGTGTCCAATGAAGTGTTATCTGCTTGCCAACCTGACTTGCAATAATTTGTAAAGGCTGTTCCATCGGTTCGGCTTCGGCATCGATTGTATCGGTTGCAATTCTTGCAGGCATAGATAAGGTCCAAACTCCTTGTGCCGGATATCTCAGTATCCAGAAACCGTGTCCTGTAGCAGCGTCTGTTCTATATTGAGCGAGTGAATCGGTTGGTGCATTCGTATGCACGGTATTTAAAGGGTCGATCACTGTCGAAGAAGAAGGCAAGCCATTAGAACGAATGCGTATTACGGCAAAAGCCGTGTTCGCAGGTACGTGAATCGTATCGAGCGAAAGTGAAGCAATTTGATTTTTTGAACTTGGATGCGCGATGCTCAGCGGAATCGTACCGAGTCCGAAATTAATAAAATTCGGATCGGAGAATGGGAGGTGCAGATCGACAGCCACATGTGCCGACAATGTTACTAAAGGGATATAGTCAAGAGTAAGGTTGCCTTTGAAAATGCCGCTTTTCAGGAGCATTTCTATGCTCGCTAATTGCAGAGGGAGCAAGGAGTTCAAGTAATCGGTTATCGACGATGCGCCCACCTTGAAGAGTTTTGGAATTGAAAGAGAGCCTTTTAATGTGCCTATCAAATCTACTTCGGGGCTCCAGGTAAATGTTAAACTCTGACTTCCATCAAAAACATATCCCGTTCCGAGTGTACCTGCTTGACCCGACCCTGAAAATTTAACATAGTGCTCCCAATCAACTTCAGCAGTCGCATTACTCACAAGTTGCCAGCCCAATCCCGGGGCATTTATGAATTTAAGCGTCAGAGATCCTTTGAGAGTGGAAGGCTCCTTATAACTTATATCTCCTTCCCATCTCATCAGATTCGGTACGACATCATCGAATGTACCGCCAACAGAACATTGTAATGGAGGGTTGTTCCATCCCGACGCTCCTCCGCGCACACCACTCAGAAGCATCGTCGTTTGTCCTATGGGAATTCCGCCGGTGGCTTGTTGTACATTAAAACCGAGAGCGTCCCACACTCCATTTTTCCAGCCCGCACTAAATGCTACTTTATCAGTAAACGGAGTCTTAAATTCTGCTCCGACACTAAGAGAATCCGGTACGGAGTAATATGAACCAAACAGATCTTTAACGCAAAAACCGGGGTAAACACTTACGTTACTAATATGTATTGCACCACCTATTGACTTTCGGGTAAACTCAAAAGGGGCAACAAGAATATCAGTCTTGCTAGAGCCGTAACCTGCACCAGTAGTTGTTCCGCAAATTGTTTCATATTGTATTCCTTTGATATTCACTGTGACACCTAACCGCATTCCACTAAGGCCTAAACTATCTGTAAAGAAGAAAATAGAATCAACATGGAACGGAAAGCCGCACAACGAATCAGAAAATACAGTATTTTGCAAAAGAGACACTAAGCCATTACACGAATATGAGAATCTTGGCCAGTGGTGATTGCCATACTTTCCGCCAAGTCTCCAAGGACCTGCCTGATTGGTAAACGGAAGCTGAGTAAATACATAGAACTCTCCATCGGCATCGACGTAGCTATTAAGTGTATCAACAGTCATGATTCCTTTGAATCGGAGAATGGAGTTGATGAAGACGGTGCCACTATCCTGAATTCTCCCAATCCCAGCGCCGTCACGCCATCCCTTTCCTTCTTGTGTTGGGAATTCGAGGTTCTCATCGACATTTGTATACGAAGCATCGAACGACATCCATGGTAATCCTTTGCACATTGATTGGTAGATGCCTTGGTTAATAATATACCGAAGTACCATCGCTGTATCAGGCACAAATATTAGCGTATCGCCGACAAAAGAAAATGACTCCTTATATTTTCCCCATGTCTTCACGTTAGGAATAAATTGAATGGTATCGTACGCGGAATATCC
>JANYLL010000185.1 GCA_025357895.1 Ignavibacteriota bacterium | reverse complement strand
CCCGTTATCTTTTTACTTACTACGCAGCAGGCACGCTTCTTCTCATACTCTTTTGGATATTCGTTTGGCAAAGAGGAAAAAACTTGTGGAAAAATCCGGTCGGACTATATATTTTGTTTGCAATAACTGCCATCGTTCAATTAGCCTTACAATCGGCTCATAGCGGCTCATATAATAATGTTGCCATGCCTCTTGCAGCGATGATGGCAATTATGATCCCTACCGTGTCCTATTATTTATTGAACCGTAATGATGCTATGATTAGAAATTTTGTTTTAGCGGCAGTACTTATTCAATTCGGCGGATTGTTTTATAGCTTCAGAAGTGTGCCGCTTGCTATGATCACAAAAAAGGAATACGATGCGGGAGCGGCATTTATATCAGAATTAAGAAGTATCCCCGGGAATGTGTTTTTACCGCAACATGGTTTTCTTTCGTTCATGGCAGGAAAGCAAACCTTCGGGAATAGCGACGCTACAGAGGACTGCGAAATTGCATCTGATAGCACGGCGCTGCGGCTTCATGCCGAATGGCAGAATGCTTTTGCCTTACACCGCTACGATGCTATTATTATTGACGATGGACCTTACCGTCCCTTCGATTCGATCCCGGGTTATACATTTGTCAGAGAAATGAATCTTGGTCCCAATCCATTCGTAACAAGAAACGCTGGAGCAAAGTACATTCCACGATATGTATATCTTCCAAAGAAGTAACCACTTTTTTTGTCTTTCGGAGCATTCTAACTCGTCCATAGAAGCGTCGGTGAAGAATCTCATAGTTCGGAAAAACTGAAAGTTCAGTTTCTTCGTTCGCTTGAGTATGACATTGTAAAAAAATATGGAAAAGGAATTCACTAAAGAAGAGCTATTACAGCGCCTGACGTCCGAGCAATATTACATTACCCAGGAAAAAGGCACTGAGCGTGCTTTTACCGGGGAGTATTGGGATAACCGCGAGCGCGGAATGTATCATTGCATCGTCTGCGATACTCCGCTGTTTGCTTCCGAGGCGAAATTTGAATCCGGCTGCGGCTGGCCAAGTTTTTATCAGCCGACAAAAGATGTGATCGTAAAAGAGACGAGCGATAAAACATTCTTTATGGAACGTACAGAAATTACCTGCGCAACTTGCGGCGCGCATCTCGGTCACGTCTTCGATGACGGACCGGAGCCGACCGGACTTCGGTATTGCATTAACTCTGCATCACTTACATTTGTATCCCATGGCGACTGAACAAAACGGAAAAACCGTAAAAAAACTGCCGGAGCTTGCTCCTGAATTGGGGTATGGTACTCGCGCAAGCAAAAGTCATCAAAGGCTGGTCAATCCTGATGGCTCATTTAACGTTCGCCGCAAAGGAGAAAGGGAGCTTACACTTGCCGACGCGTACCACACCCTTATTATGTTGGGCTGGTGGAAATTTTTCGGAATAATTCTTGTAGGCTTTGTTCTCGTAAATTTTATTTTTGGCACGATCTATTATTTACTCGGCACGGAACATCTCACGGGGATGATCGGGGATTCTGCCTCCGATAAATTTTTGGAATCGTTCTTTTTTAGTTCGCAGACTCTTACTACCGTTGGTTACGGAAGGATGAGCCCTGTCGGATTCGGAACGAGTGCTGTTGCGGCGATAGAATCTGCTATCGGATTACTTTCCTTCGCTCTTTCGACGAGTTTATTGTGGGGACGTTTTTCCCGCCCAACTGCAAAAGTTATGTATTCTGCGAATGTTCTTGTCTCACCATACCGAGGCGGAAAAGGTGTTATGTTCCGTGCCATAAATGGTGGTCGTTCACGTCTTATTGAGATCGAAGCTGACGTGACGATGGCAAGAACGGAAATGATCGAGGGCAAAGAGCAGCGCCGATTTTATAGGCTCAAACTCGAACTCAATCGCGTCAGCGTTCTTCCGACAAGCTGGACTCTCGTCCATCCGATCACTGATGAAAGCCCGTTTCATGGTCGTACAACGGATGATGTAGAACGTGAAGAAACGGAAGTTCTTGTCATGCTCAAGGCTTTCGATGAAACGTATTCCCAAACAGTGTATTCCCGTACATCCTATAAGTCACATCAGATTGTCACAGGAGCAAAGTTTATTCCGATGATCGAAGATGGTGAAGACGGTAGTATCATCCTGGATATGGATAGATTAAATGCTTATGAAACAGTGGGTCTGCCCCAATAAAATTAGTGCTTTGCAATTTCTATGCCAATTTTTCAAAAATTTTCTTATGTTACAAAAATAAATAAAAATTTATTTTCCAAAAACATTTGGATTTTGGGAAATTATATCGTATGTTTGTAGTGTGTTGTAGGTGATTCTTAGGTTTTTTCTGAATTCTTATTGATCGATTGCATTCAGTATGAGCTAAGACTATAGCTGAAAAGGTTGGCATAAAGAGAGAAATTGGTCATTCGAATTACCCACATAATTCATGCAACTTACATTCATTAATCGTGTTATTCTTATGAAAACAATGTTACATTTTCAACCAAAGTGCTTCAATGCTGCTTATGCTAAGACGTTTCTCTGTGCATTCATGCTCGTTCTCATTAGCGGAGGGGGGGGATTAGGGCGCAAACCGCAGTCCCTATAATTGGCAGTGAGACCTTCTCACGTCAATTAATATCTTTTTCTGGTTCTCACAATATATTACCCCAATATGTTTCAACCCCTTGCTCTGGCGTTAGTATATCAGTTAATCCGGAAGCCTCTTATGATGCTGGCCAGGGTCGTTCTTGTTGTTGTTATCAAATCAAAGTTACTTCGCCATCAAACCCTCCGGGGCCTGATGCATGTGGAATTTCTGTCGATGTAATAAATAGACTTGGCGGTGAGCATGTAGATCTATCTTGCCATGATATTTCTATAGAGACAGGATGGACACATACCTGGGATGCAATTCACAAAAGAAATTTGTTGACTTATTCGGGCACAGATCAATCACATGCGCTCGCACCAGGGAATACCGTCACCTTTGAAATGTGTGTTTTTGGCGGTGGTAATCAAAGCATTCAATATAATATCTGTTTGTATGGATGTAAACAAGATCCAGGTGGAAATTGGGTTGTGGATTTAGGCAATCAAATATGTTGCGAAGATGGATTTGCTAATTCAAATCCGAGCTGTATATATTATGGAGTGGATGGTCAATCGGAACCAGAGGGGAAAAATATTTCCGTAACAGACGGCTACCCGAACCCAACAAAAGATAATATTACTTTCAACTATACTCTTCAGAGTAAATCTGATTTAAAGGTCAGGATATTCTCAAGCGTTGGTACTCAAATGGGCGGCGCAATTATTGCAGAAAGTAGTGCCGGTAAAAACAATGTGGAAATCTCCACAAAATCACTAACGCCCGGTGAATATTTGATCGTTTTCCAAGAAAATGCCGAATCAATAATCAGACGCTTTACTGTAATTAGGTGACGGATTTTTGCCAAACCTCCCGTGACGATTCTCAGTTGTTGCGGGAGAGTATATTTTTCTAAAAAACATGAAGCATACCTTTTATTTTATTTTGCCGATACTCCTTTTTTGGAGCGTTAGCTACTCACAGCCAATATATATTTCATCCTATAATGACACTGCACAGAAAGTATTTTTCTGCAATGGTATCAGGCAGAATATTCTTGGTCTTGATTTGGTATTGGTAAATCTCAATCCGAAACCCGGTATATCGTTTTACGTTGATAGTATTGTATATATTTGTAATTCGGATAATTTTCAGAATATTCGTAAGCATGATTCTATTGATGTCAGTGGCTTTGCATTTCTTGGCGGTCCAATTTATGCGCCAAAATCTGTCAGTCAAACTGACACCTTAATTATTCGCGCCTTTTATGGACAAGCGCATAGTGACGGAAGGATAATTTGTTACTCTATTCAAAGC
>JANYLL010000413.1 GCA_025357895.1 Ignavibacteriota bacterium | reverse complement strand
GAATGAAAAGGCAGCCATCACCTACATTAATGTGCCCGCTTGGCTGAAATCCAAAATCACCGGAAGCACGTATGCAGAAACCCTTGCTGAAGATGAGAAAATAAAGTGGGATTAGAGATCCTTCAAAGTGGCGGACTCTTAAGCTGCCTGTCCATAAGGACGACCAACCGGTCGCCCTTATGATTTAGGATAAAGCCGGTTTATTTCTTCTTCATATCGCCCGTTGGCGCACCCGGCGGAGACGCAGGGACAGCCTCTGGTACTTGATTATGTATGGCAGGAATTGTGCGGAGAAATGCATACACAGCTTTCAGATCTTCATCTGTCATTTGCCCTATATACTGCCAAGGCATCGGCGGCAGAAGCGGCCGACCGGTACCGATATGTTTTCCGTTACGGATGGCAAGCATGAACGTCGTCTCATCCCATTTACCAAGTCCGGTTGCAGAATCAGGAGTAAGATTTTTAGAATATGCAAGACCCATTGGCGTTGACCATGCAGTAAGTGTGGCTGAACCTGCTGCCATCCAAGGCATATCCATCTTTGGCGGAGGCGGCATCTTTAGATCTTCAGGATGCCCGGAAAAGCATACGCGACATATCCGGCTCAGGACCTTTCGGCCCCATCTTCAATGGGGTATGGCAGTCATTACAACTGGCTATCGTCACAAGATATCTCCCGCGTTCGGCGGGTGATTGAGCTTTCATTTTCGAACTATCTGTGCTTGCAGCAGCACCTTCAGTTTTGGGTTTACAACCGCCAAATACCGATGCACCGGCAACCATAGCAATACATAAGAGTGTAGAGTATTTCATAGATAAAATAATAAAAAGGTGAAAATGCACTAAACAGCGATACAAAAATACAACATAATTGAAGGCAACACCAAGAACTTTAAATCAGGTATTGTTACTGGTCCCCGCCTCAATGATTTCCATGAATCGTTTGAAGCCCTCCATTATAGATTTCATTCTGGCAAGTGTTGCTTCATACTCTGCTTTTAATTTGATCGTCTCGCCTCTTGCCCGCTCGATCTCCATAGGAATATCTCTGAGCATTTTATCACGTTCAAGTCTTGCTTCGCCTAAAATCAATTCGGATTCTTTCTTTGCCTGATCTTCCATTTTGACAGCCGTTTGCTGTGCAGCGAGAAGAGTTTTTTCAAGCATGCTTTCTAAGCTTTGATAATGCTCGAGCTTTTTCTTCGTTTCCTCTAGCTCATCTTCAAGCGATATTTCATCGCGGATAAGCAGTTCGAATTCTTTTGCAACTTCATCCAAAAATTTGCGGACTTCGTCAACATCGTAGCCGCGCATCTTCTGTTCGAATTCCTTTTTCTTAATATCGAGTGCTGAAAGCATTATATGTAGTCGTTAGTTTTTAATTATTATGATGAAACTGGTTGGTAAGCGCAGGCTTTAGCCTGCTTGTCTCACCATTCGAAGCACTCGCAGGCTGAAGCCTGCGCCTACCAATGTTTCAAATTTGTGTAATTCTCTCGCCAAATAGTTCGCTGCCGATACGTATCATCGTTGCACCTTCTTCGATGGCTACTTCAAAATCATTCGACATACCCATTGAAAGCTCTTTTAATCCAAGCTCATCACGTAATTTGCACAGTTCACGAAAATACGGACGAACTCGTTCCGGATCGTCCTCAAACGGCGCAACGGTCATTACCCCTTTCACAATGAGTGAAGTTGCTTCTGCAAAAATATGACGTAAAAGCTCCGGCGCTTCGGAAGTCGCAATTCCCTCCTTCGTTGCTTCGCCTGCAACATTAATTTCCAGCAAAACATCTACTGTGCGCGAATGCTGCTCTGCACGTTTCGAAAGCTCTTTTGCAGTTTCAAGTGAATCTACTGAATGAACACAATGAATAAAATCAGCGATATACTTTGCTTTGTTGGATTGCAGATGGCCAATAAGATGCCAGCGTGGATCGGGGTTTGGTGTGTAGGGAGTGGGGTTTCTAAAAAAATCCTTTTTCTTTAGTAACTCCTGAACGCGGTTCTCACCGAAATCGCGTATACCAAGATCATACGCTTGCTGAATAACTTCTACAGGATGAGTCTTGGTTACGGCGATAAGCGTCACTTCTTCGCGCCTACGCCCGGAGCGCTCGCAGGCTTTTGCGATTCGGTTTTCCAGATGAGATAAATTTTCCTGCAGATTCATTGAACTGCAAAAATACGGAAGAAAGTCGACGCTCTATGATCGATAGCCGATTGTCAGGAGTTTTTATCGCATTAAAATAATATTTTTACTAACCTGAAATGCTTTTCCCAGATTTGATATCCCCCTTGCTTCAATTATATAGATGCCATTTGCCAAACAGCCACCCGATCGCGATTCTCCATTCCAGCGCCAATCCGTCGCATTTGATTCGGCAACAGTAACACCGAGAAGATCAACAATTTTCATTGCTGCACTTCTTGTTTCGGGTATAGTAATGCGTGTACCATCTGTAACAGGATCATTGCTGATGAAAATATTTGCAGGAATCAGATTGGGGACAATAACACTTGCTTGACCCAATTCTTTTTTAGGAGGACTACCCTTGTAATTTGCTTTTGCAACCGGATATGTTGTATCAGTAACAATTACAACGAGATCATAATAAATAGTATCTACAATAGTCGAATCGCTCGAATTCGGGAAGTAAGTAAGTCCGATAGTATCCGCAACGTCACTGTATGTTAAATAGGTAGTAAAAGTATCCCCATTATGAAGAGTCACGGGAAAATTTGGGTCTGAAAATCTTTTGATCGAGAAATGGCTGCCCTTTGGAATGAATATCGTTTGGATCACCACATCGGAATCCTGATCATTAATAAAGAGCTGACTATCAAGAGGATTAAAATTATAGAATCCTCCGCTGCTATCAACCGAGTATAGACTTCCGTACCAGAACTGATTTTGGAAAAGAGGCAATTTTTTGTCTATTCGGATATCCGCTCTGCCAGTGAGATAAAGATGAACACTTCCTACACTATTGTAATAAGTCGAATCTTTTCCCTCAAGAGAAAACTCATACACTCCAAGTACCCCTTCGTCTTGGTTTCGATAATCAGTATGTAGGCCTATCGTCCAATGTCCGGAGTCGTGAGGAGGCACAATTAGATTATTTCCATAATGGTCATCATAATAGAATGTATCATTTGTCGGATTGTAAATCGAAGCGTCATAAATAACCGAGCCGGTGTAAGAGGTTGTGCCAATGTCAATGGTATCATTAATGTTAAAGACATTTATAGTATCGGCACCCTCTCTCGGCCAGTTAAAATGAAAAGTTCGGTTTTGAGAAAAAACGGAGGAAGGAAGGAAGATACAAATTAAAAAAATCCAGTAATTACCTTTTTTCATTATAGATAGAATAGTTTACTTTGTAAAGACACATGAAAAGGTTGTTTTGTGACACAGAAAAAATGTCCGTGTTTACCCCTTTGTCAGCGCTTCTGCTCCGCCAACGATCTCCAGAATTTCTTTCGTGATAGCGGCTTGACGTGCTTTATTATAGGACAACTGTAATGCGGAAATGAGGTCTTTGGCATTTTTGGTTGCAGAATCCATTGCTGACATTCGTGCGCCTTGCTCGGCAGCATTTGATTCGAGGAGGGCTTTCCATACCTGAGTTTCGAGCTGGCGTGGAACGAGGACGTTCAGAATTTCCGCGGGCTCAGGTTCGTAGATATATTCAAAAGTCTTATGTCCTTTTTGAACTTCCTTAAGCTTGCTGCGATCAAGAACCGGAAGCAGACGATCTGCGGTCTGGCGCTGAGTCATTACAGACTTAAATTCATTATAGATGACTTCGATCTTATCATAATCGGCATTGCCGAAAAGTGCAGTGGATTTCTCAGCTATAGCCTTCGCCGTTGAAAAATCAAGTTTCGAAAAAATTCCGATATGTTTTTCGATTATATCATATCCGCGTTTTGAGAAATAATCGGTCGAACGTCTGCCTACGGTAATGAGTGAAAGCCGTTTTGATTTAAAATGCTCCGGATAAACTTCGCGGATCCGCGCTTCAGCAAATTTAATGATATTGGCATTGAAGGCACCAGCAAGACCTCGATCACTTGAGACGATAATGAGCAGGACTTTTTCTGTATTCTCATCTTTAAGATGTCTTCCGAAAAGTACCGGGGATTGCGTTATTTCCTCACCTGCACTTGAAAGCAGGTCTTTGAGCAATCCGTCAAGAGCTTTTGAATAGGGGCGGGCAGAGATCATTGCATCCTGAGCACGACGAAGCTTTGCAGCTGCGACCATCTTCATCGCCTGCGTGATCTTCGATGTTGCTTTCACACTTGATATGCGCGTCCGTATATCCCTTAGAGTTGCCATATTCTTAAAGTCTATTACTTAATACTTTCTTACTGAATCCATCTCGTCATGATAGAAGGGATATTTTGTGGAATGATCCCTGTTAATTCGCCGGGCACGTTAGAATATATTTGTTTCCAGTCGCTCGAAGAATTCGATGTCTCAAAAATAAATGTCGCAAAGGTAGCTTCCCTGACCCTACCTTTATAAACCCAAAGCATATATTGTATATCAGAATGTGGAACTTCAGGGTCATCCAACGCACGTTCTCTATCCTCAACATCAGGCGCTCCATAAATTGCCATTACCCTTCCGGGTTCTGTTAATATGCCAAGATGTCCGCGCCGCGTAAACATTCTGTTTGCAGCATCAACTCTTTTTTCATATTCGATACGCGCTTCATTAAGCTTCGTATCCGGCGTCAGGTCCCTGATTCGCCAAAAACGGTCGAGCCATTGATCCATCTTGCTGTCGGAAAAAATGGCGTCCAGATCATCCATCTCTTCGCTGGTTGCAATATAATGCAAGGCTGCCCGTATCGAATCTTTCCGCAAAACCGGTTTATTGTCTCTGACTAGAGAAAATGCAATACCGACTTCGGCTCCAACCCACCATAATTGCTTCGTGCCGTTCCCTTGAATACTTCGCGATGATGAACCGCGCCACTCACCAGCCAGCCGGTATTCGAAATTCAATGTGCCTAAGGTCCTCGCTCCAAATGCCACCCGCACACCGTATCCGATCGGACTGGAGAGCGATGAATCATTAAAGAAAAGAATGCCAAAGTCCGTAAAGATCTTCAGATCCGGATTCTTTGAAATATCAATCGGTTCACGCAATCCGAATGCAATACCGACAGTAACAGGATTGGAAATGCCGATATGGCCGCCAAGCAATAAATGAAGAGATCCTACAGGCTCTGCCAAAAATTCTACTCCGATATTAGGCTGCACGAACGTTGCGTAATACCCATCACTACGCAGCCCTCCATATGTGCCCAGCCCAATACTTGCAATTCCGTCGAGACGTGATTCTTTCGGTCTCACTTCTATTGGATTTTTCACAGCGCTAAAGACAAGAGATTTTGAGGAATCAGATGTCTGTGCGTGGAGTGAAAATCCGGAAAGAAAAAAATGACAAAGAACAACGATGCCTGCTATGCGGTTGATATTTTTATTCATCTTTAGCAGAGTAAATTTCATGCTACTAAAGAACCCGCCAGATTAAGACAAGTTGCGGAATTTTTACATGTCATTTCAGACATGTAAAAAATTATTTAAATGACTCTCCGAAATCGAGCAATGCTGTCTTAAGCGTTGTTACGATTTCCGGTGTAAGCTCTCTCTTACCAGCAATATTCGAAAGCAGATCTCTGTGACGCAAACGCATAAAATCGAGCAATTCTTTTTCATAACGTCGGACATTTGGAATCGTTACTTTATCAAGATATCCTTGTGTACCTGCATAAACGATAACGACCTGTTCCTCGATCGGCATCGGAACGTATTGCCCTTGTTTTAAAAGCTCAACGAGTCTCTGTCCGCGGGTAAGCTGCTGCTGCGTAGCTTTATCGAGATCGGAGCCGAACTTTGAGAATGCTTCCAACTCACGATACTGCGCAAGATCAAGACGCAGAGTTCCGGCAACTTTTTTCATAGCCTTGATCTGCGCATTTCCACCTACTCGGGAAACAGAAATACCGACGTTAATAGCCGGACGAACACCGGAGTTAAAAAGATTTGGTTCGAGATATATCTGCCCGTCAGTGATGGAGATCACGTTGGTCGGAATATATGCAGAAACGTCGCCTGCCTGCGTTTCAATAATAGGAAGCGCTGTAAGCGAACCTCCGCCAAGTTCGGCGCTCAGTTTCGATGAGCGCTCAAGCAGACGTGAGTGAAGATAAAATACGTCTCCCGGATATGCTTCACGTCCCGGTGGTCGGCGAAGTAAAAGAGAAAGCTCACGATATGCCGATGCTTGCTTGGAGAGATCGTCATAGATAACAAGCGCATGGCGACCGGTATCACGGAAATGCTCGCCAAGTGTAGCGCCGCAATATGGTGCAATGAATTGCAGCGGAGCAGGATCTGAAGCAGTAGCTGCAATAATGGAAGTATATTCCATCGCACCATGCTCCTCGAGTTTTGCTCTGACAAGCGCAACAGTAGAAGCCTTTTGTCCAATAGCAACATAGATACAATACACCGGCTCAACTCCCTGTGCCTTGGCTTCAGGAGAATGTGTATGCTTTTGATTAATAATCGTATCGAGTGCTACTGCCGTTTTACCAGTCTGGCGATCCCCGATGATGAGTTCACGCTGACCTCTGCCGATAGGGATCATCGCATCGATAGCTTTGATACCCGTTTGAAGCGGCTGATTCACTGGTGAGCGCTGCATGACGCCGAGAGCTTTACGCTCGATCGGTAAAAATTTCTCGCTCACGATCGGAGCACCACCATCAATTGGAACACCAAGAGGGTTGATAACTCTGCCAAGCATGGCATCTGCCACAGGCATTGAAGCAACACGACCGGTGCGTTTAACAATATCGCCTTCTTTAACGAGGGTTTCATCTCCGAAAAGTACGGCGCCGACATTATCTTCTTCAAGGTTGAGTGCCATTCCGAAAACCTTGTTTGGAAATTCGATCAGCTCGCCCGCCATGACTTTCGACAAGCCATAAACGCGGGCAACGCCGTCACCGACCTGAAGAACAGTGCCTACATCATAGACATCAACTTCTTTTTCGAATCCTGTTAACTGCTGACGCAATATTGCGCTTACTTCATCGGGGCGTACGACTGACATAGTTATTCTCGAATAATTAAAAATTTACTTAACCTTCTTTTCATCTTCCGGCAATTGGAATGCGATCATTTCCGTTGTAATGATGACTAAACCTCTGCCGCTGGGTCCCGGGGATCGGAAAATTGTCTTTACTATTCCGTGACCGGGCACATAATATTTTCGCAGATCGGAGTATTGTAATTGCGTTAGTGTCACTAAGACGCTATCGAATCTTCCTATCGGCGTTATGACTGAATCAACAAAACCGGCAATTGCAGTGATCGTAGTATCTTCGGATTTCTCATGCCATGCATTTCGGTCCGATAACGGAGCTACGAGAAAGAAGCGATTATCTTGATTCGTTATCGAATTATTAAAAACAGTCATTGCCACTGAATCGTCTACATAATAGACCGATTCTGATCGCACGCCAACGCCTGTATCTTTATACGAAGTATCAGATGTCACCATGAGCGGTAAACGCTGAAGCGAAAATCGATTACTTTCAACGACTTGCGATTCGGTAAAGATCGTATCGGCTCGGGCAAGTTTGCCTTGAAAGTCAAGCAGCAATTGTATAGTCCTGAATGTCCATTTCGTCCCGATTGCCGTCGGAAAGAAGTAGTACTTTACTGTTCCGGGAGCACCCGTCATTGTCGGCTTGAAATTCGAGGGCCGAGCAAGCTTTATTATAGACTTTGATTTCTTCTTCCTTTTTTTCTTCGCTTTCTGGGCGAGTGAAATATCCGTAAAGATCGCCAGCCCAAGACTAAAAAGCAAAGCACATATCGCGATGGCGAATGCTGCTTTTTTTGTCTTCATCAATTTACCCTCACAATCATACCCTGTTTGAAATCTTCGCGCAAGTTCTCGAGCTGATGTTGCAAACTTGCATCGATCAGGGTATCGCCAACCTTTGCTATAAATCCTCCGCGAAGTGAAGCATCCACTGCATACGCAGCACGAACTTTTTTCGCAGATAATTTTTCTAATTTTGTAACGATCTGCTGCTTGGCGCTTTCATCAAGAGTTCTGGCGCTCGTAATGATTGCCGAAACGGTGTTGGTGTCTATATCAAGCAGACGCAGGAATTCGACTGTCGTCATATCAAGCACATCGCCTCTTCCCTTTTTTAAGAGAAGATCCATGAAGAGCATCACATCTTTGCTCACATGCTTACCAAAAACTTCGTGAACTACTTTTCGCTTTACATCAGGACGTATAACTGGCGAATGAAGCATTGCTTTCAGTTCATGAACCTCGGCAAGAGCATCATGAACGACCCTCATATCACCGGCGATCTCAGCAACAGATTTTTTTTCTTTGCCGACATCCATCAAAGCCTGAGCATAGCGAAGCGCGATACGTTGGTCCATGATATATTAATTGGATTGCGTTGGCAATTCGGAAATGAATTTTTCGACGATCTTCTTATGCTTATCGTCATTAAGAGATTC
>JANYLL010000399.1 GCA_025357895.1 Ignavibacteriota bacterium | reverse complement strand
ACAATATCGGCATCATCATCGAGACGCCGGGCTTCCTGCCCGGGCTTACCGGGATGAAGAATTTGCAGATCCTTGCATCCCTGAAAAGAAAGATCGACGACGATGCCATCCGCGAGACCATTCGGCGCGTTGGTCTTGATCCGAATATGAATGACATTACAAAAGGAAATAATGTAGATGCGTATTGGGGCATTGATGATTGCAAAGGAGAATATGCTCGTCTTCTTGATCTCGGTGCCACCGAACATCATGGGCCGCAAGATGTTGGCGGTGGGATAATCGTTGCGTCGGTGCTCGATCCGTTTGGAAATGTATTTGGCATTATTGAGAATCCAAATTTCGGGAAAAAATGAACTTCAGTGTTGTAACAGAATCTGATCTTCCCGATTGGCTTGAGATGGCTCTTGCACTTTGGTCTTATGAAAGTGCAGAAGATATGGAATCTTTATTTCATACATTATTCTCTTCTGAAAATGATCAGATGCTGATCTGCAAAACAGATGAAGGTATTGGAGTCGGTTTTGCAAATATTTCTCTTCGCAAAGATTATGTTGAAGGTTCGAATTCAAGTCCCGTCGGTTACATCGAAGGGATTTATGTTAAACCGGAATTTCGCAAACAAAGTATAGCGAGAAAATTTATTGAATTAGCGGAAGAATGGTCACGTGAGAGAGGCTGCACAGAAATAGGCTCGGATACAGAAGTAGAGAATATTGAAAGTCAGAATTTTCACCGGAATATAGGCTTTGAAGGTGAAAGCCATATTGTGCATTTTATCAAGGGAATTTAATTGTAGGATATTTGGTATATTTGTATTCCAAAATCTACAATCGGAGGTTACTATGAATACTTATTTCTCTGATGTGCAAGTCATCCATGTTCGAGACACATTGTTCAGATTTTTCACTGTTACTTGCTTGTTGATCGTTTTTCTCGCACACTCCTCCAATGCGTATGCACAAAAGCTGAAAAATGTTTCAGGGACAATAACCATAAGCCAGAATTCGTACCCCATTGATTCGGTAGTATATTCCAGCGCTCAGAACAAATCGGTATTCTCTGTCTATTATACTGTGAGCGGCGCTTGGCAGCTTGCGTTATTCCAGCTTCCGCACTTTTCACTTGGTCAATCCACTCCTTGGCACGGCGGAAGTTTTGCAACGAATGATAAACATGACGGAAATGGCGGAGTACTCTGCAGTTTTGCTTCAAGCGGCGGCACTGAGACAGGAAGTTTCTCTTATTCGAGATTCATGCCTCATCTTGTCCGTGCAATAAAGCGGGATTCTGCTGAAATCTCTTATAACTCCCTCCATTCTATACTTAATCCTCCGGGTTGGGATAAGAGTTTAGGTATTTCGTATCATCTCTTTATGGATGGAAAACCGGATGATAACGATTCGGCAATATTTTCGCGGGGACAGGATTTCAACTTTAAGAGAGTACTTACCGATGAAAAAGGAAAACAGGTTGATTCCATTCAGTATGGATATTCAGGGTACGATACCATTCAACTTTTTCCTAATGTTAAAACATGGGGAATATATAAGGAGTCATTTTCTTTTGTCGGCGATACGCTAATATTTGTGCCTGATACAGCGATGGTACTTCGGTATATTATTAACCAAGGCATTTACCAATCAATGTGCAAAGGATTACCATGGATATCGTTCGATGCTTCGTATACAAATGTTGATGAAAACATCGAATTCCCAACACAAGAAGGAAAAGGATGGCGAGGGGGCGATGGATTTGACATTATTCAGGATAGCGGGACCATCATCATAAATAACTTCCTGCATTTCAAGGGAATAATGAAAATCGACACGAGTAAGAACGGACAAAGTGTGGATGCCCAAGGTGAATGGTTTGTTTTTACCAGTCTTCCGTTTTCGAACTATTATGGAAAATACGAATTAGATTCATCACATCGTACCTTTACATTTGGCTGCGAAGGTTTATTTGCTGCACTTAAGTATCTTACTTCCAACGATTCACTCGGGGGGAAACTTGGCGGATGTGGTTTCAGATTTGATTCCGTTTTCTTTCTTGTTGACTCTTTAAATAGTTTATCAGGCATTAGAATTGGGGCGACCTTCCTCATCCCTCGAATCCTTAATGGTTGTGGAGATTCAGGAAAAACACAACCACAAGCTGGTATATCGCTTGCACCGATCGAGATTACAAAGGATGGAATTGGAGGATCGATTCATCTCAGTGATCTCGGACTATACCCCGGATTTTGCTTGAAAGATGCTTTTGCTTCGTATTACAGCAAACCTGATTCAATTAGTTGTGG
>JANYLL010000372.1 GCA_025357895.1 Ignavibacteriota bacterium | reverse complement strand
CCAGGACATGTTTACTTCTAACCCAAATGATTCATCACTTCTTTTTCTCAAAGGTTTCATCGAATCGCTTTCCGGAAATTATCAGGAGGCTACGAAGGATCTGACGGATCTAATTGATCATGAAGTTGCACGTGAATATTCTTATCAAGTACGTGGAAATATTTACTATCGTCTGAAGGAATACAAAAAAGCTCTTTCTGATTTCTCAGCCGCCATACGTATCGATTCTTCCGTATCAGAATATTATTTAAGCAGAGGAGTAGTAGAAATTACCATTGGTGATACGATTTCTGCTCTTAGAGATTATACTACTGCGTTTGAACGAGATTCGGATAACGTATCAGCCCTTTTTGCTAGAGCGCAGGTTGAATCGTTTAAAGGGAAAACCCATGAGGCGATTGCAGATTATGATTTATTGATCTCTAAAGGAATTCTCAATGCAGATGTTTTTGGATTCCGCGGATATGCCCGCTATCAGGATAAGCAATATCAGGATGCTTCCGAAGATTATACGGATGCAATTTTATTAAATCCGTTAAGTGCTGCAGCTTTTTATCAACGAGGTTTATCGAAATACAAGCAGAAAAAATATGCTTCTGCCGTTAATGATTTTTCTGCTTCGATTGCATTAGACTCAAGCGATGCAAATACTTTTGTCTGGAGAGGATATGTTAAGGATGATATGGAAGATTATCACGGAGCAATCAGTGATTACAATACTGCCCTTTCGCTTGATCCTACCGATACGCAAACATATCACTATCGCGCATGGGCGAATAAAAAACTTAACCAGTTTCAGGCGGCAATTAATGATTGGACAAAAGCGATCCAATTAAATCCACATAAAGCTTTGTATTGGTGTAACAGAGGCAATATTTATCTTTCCTTAAAAAAATACCCCGAAGCTAATGACGATTATTATATGGCTCTTCATTTAGATTCATCGTATATAGCACCGTATTATAATCTCGGCCTTGTTTGTCTCGAAAGAAAAGATACTACAAAAGCAATTGAGTGGTTTGAACTTTCGCTGCTTATTGATTCGGATTATTACAGGTCGCATGAAATTGAGGGACGATCACTATACCATCAGCAAAAATATGAGCCAGCCCTTTATCATCTTAGCAGAGCCATACAACTCCATCCAATAGATCAAGCAAAGAGCAATGCTTACTTTTTCCGAGGGAAATTATATCGGGCATTAAAGAAGGATTCACTTGCATTGAAAGATCTTAATGAATATTTATTCCTTGTTCCGGATGACTTGGATGGCCTCGTTGAAAGAGGATGTGTTCATGATGCAATGAAAAACTATCACGCAGCGATTAAAGATTATACTTTTGTTTTGTCATTAGATTCTCTCGACTGGTATGCCATTTATGATAGGGCATGTAGTGAATATAGTTTTCATCAGTATGCAAGTGCTCTATCTGATTTTGAAAGTGCCGCAAAATTAAACATCAAGGATGCAGAATCTCGCAAGTGGATTGGGTATGCCAAGTATAAACTTTCAAATTGGTATGGGGCCATTAGTGCATTTGGTGAGTATTTAAGATTTAGACTAACTGACCCTGAAATATATTATTTTCGGGCAATATGTTTTCTCAACGTTCATGATACCGTTTCCGCTATCTCTGAACTTGATAAATCAATAGCGTTTAATAACAAATACCGCTATGCTCTTGAAGAAAGGGGAAGAATTGAATTTGGTAAAGGTGATTACAAGAAAGCCATCTCTGATCTTCTACTGACAATAGAATCACCGGAAAATAACAGTGGTGATAATGCAAAGATGTATGAGCTTATCGGAAAATGTTATCTTAATATAGATGATCCTGACCAAGCCTGCATTAATTTTACCAAATCAAAAAAACTCGGGCAACTTATAGACCGACTGCTTTTTGTGAAGGCATGCGGCAGTACAAATTAATTTTGTCCCTCACTCATACGCCGCTATCCCTGTTATCTCCTGCCCTAAGACCAGCGTATGAATATCATGCGTTCCTTCATAGGTTTTAACAGATTCGAGATTTGCCATGTGGCGCATGATAGGATATTCACCCAGGATTCCGTTCGCGCCATGAATATCGCGCGCTACTCTTGCGATATCCAAAGCCATTGCAACATTATTTCTTTTAGCAAGCGAGACTTGCGCAGGTTTCATCTTCCCATCATTCTTGAGTTGTCCTAATCGCAAACAAAGTAATTGTGCTTTCGTAATTTCCGTCAGCATCTCGGCAAGTTTTTGCTGAACGAGTTGAAAACGCGCGATCGGTTTGCCAAATTGAATTCTGCTTTTCGCATATTCAACAGAACTTTCATAGCAAGCTATTGCTGCACCGACTGCACCCCATGATATTCCGTAACGTGCCTGAGTCAGGCAGCCAAGCGGACCTTTCAAGCCTTGCACATTCGGCAATAAATTTTCATCAGGAATAAAAACATCCTGGAAAACTAATTCGCTTGTCACACTTGCGCGAAGCGAATATTTTCCTTTCATCTCAGGAGCAGAAAATCCTTTCATCCCTTTTTCAACTAAAAACCCTCTGATGGATTTTGAATCATCCGAATCAACTTTCGCCCAGACGACGGCGACATCACTGATCGTGCCATTGGTGATCCACATCTTTGCGCCGTTCAAAACATATCCTCCGTCAACTTTTTTCGCCTTCGTTACCATTCCGCCGGGATCGGAGCCGTGGTCGGGTTCAGTCAAGCCGAAGCAGCCGATGTATTCACCCGTAGCAAGTTTCGGAAGCCATTTCATGCGCTGCTCTTCCGAACCATAGGCATAGATCGGATACATCACCAGAGAACTTTGCACGCTGGAAAATGATCGGATCGAAGAATCGCCGCGCTCGAGTTCCTGATTGATAAGTCCGTACGCAATGCTATCGAGTCCGGCGCAGCCATATTTCTCCGGCAATGTCGGTCCGAGTAAACCGAGCGCACCAATCTTTGGAATAAGATCCATTGGAAATGTCATTGCCTGATTATGTTCTTCGATGATCGGAAGAACTTCGGAGACCACAAAATCGCGGACGGTATCGCGGATCATCCGCTGTTCATCACTTAGCAATGAAGAAATATCGTAAAAATCGGTAGTCATAAGATGTGAATTTTTGAGGCAACGGTAACAATTAAAGAGGTTCAAACGTCGCTATCTTAATAGTATTTTTCCAATTTATCACCCATATCCCATTATAAATCAACATTATAATTATGCACCTTACAAGAAAAGACAGTTCATAGTTGGCAATAAAAAGTAATAACCCATTATTTGCGAGCCGTACGCTGCAAACTAAAAATTTGACTGTATCTAAATTCTTCATACTTCAAATTATCCCTTGTATCCCATTATAAATCAACATTATAATTGTGCACATCACACTTACCTCTATTTACCGAAAAAGCTAAAACCGGGCTTTTCCCTGTTTTAGCTTTTCCAAGCAACCGTTCTAACGATTACTCTGCAAAAATACGAAATTTTCTGCCAATTTGCAATAGGTGCTCAGCAGAATGTTAATAGATTGTTAATAAAGTATGAGAGCAATAAATGGAAATGATTTTGGAAGGAACAACCTAGGAAAAAAAAATGGCGACGAGGTTACCCCCGCCGCCGTGTTTTCACAACGGAATAAAATCCTTATTGTGA
>JANYLL010000262.1 GCA_025357895.1 Ignavibacteriota bacterium | reverse complement strand
TCTGCTATTCCTGAATCCTGTGCTTCGAGAACGAGATCATAGATCTCACGCTGTTCCGTTGTGAACTTTCCGTTGATCGGAAAGCTCCTTGTTATACCGGCTATCCCTGCATTATCGGCAGTGGGAATAATTCGACGATATTGCATTATGAAACAAACCGCCGCGAAACCGAATCAGGTGATTTTATCGAAATGGATATTGGCGGGGAGTATCATGGATACACAGCCGATATAACAAGGAGCTTTCCGATCAACGGAAAGTTCACAACGGAACAGCGTGAGATCTATGATCTCGTTCTCGAAGCACAGGATTCAGGAATAGCAGAAGCAAAAGTCGGGAATATTTTTAAGGCTCCGCATAATGCCGCAGTATCGGTTATTACCCGCGGCTTATTAAAACTTGGTATTATTGCGAAGCCTGAAGAGTATAAAAAATATTTCATGCATGGCACATCGCATTATCTGGGGCTTGATGTGCATGATGCCGGAAATTCTTCTCAGCCTTTGCAAGATAGGCAAGTTATCACTGTCGAGCCGGGTATTTATATTGCCGAAGGAAGTCCCTGCGATAAAAAATGGTGGAACATCGGATGTCGTATTGAAGACGATATTCTTATTAGTCCGAACCGACCGGAAATACTTTCGAAATATTCACCAAGAAAAGCGGATGAGATCGAGAAATTAATGAAGAAGTAAACTATTAATGAAAACAGCATCATACGTTTTACTGATTCTCCTGACAATTCTTTTGCCGCTCACTCTTTACGCACAGGAAGGCTATGAGCATCTCTCACCTATCGCACATGGAGCCGGTCGCACGTATGTCGTCACCAGCCGCGGACTTGCTGCTGTGGGATTGAATCCGGCACTCCTTGGGTATGATAATGACAAGACCTTCGAAATTCAGATATTCCCTCTTTCAACATATGGATTGGATGCAGGTCCGAGTTTTTCCGATGCTACGGCACTTGGAGATGTCTTCAATTTCAAGAATGGGCAGATCAGTGATAGCAGTCGCAAACGTATTTCGAGTTTACTCTCGAATGGTAAGTTATCGGGTCGTGGCGATGCAGAAGTATTTGGGATATCCTATCACCTTCCATCCGTAGGAACATTCGCACTGACGTGGACTACCCATGCGGGAATTCGCACAGATATCCCTCAAGATTTTCTCGATTTTTTTATTGTCGCTGAATCCCAGTTAGTGAATGCAGATGCAGGGAAAACTTTTTCGAATTTCGATCTTCAGGGAATGTGGTATAGTGAATACTCAGCTTCTTTTGGAACCTCTGTCTTTCAATCGACCGATTCATCTGCTTTCATAAATAATTTTTCTATTGGAGGCGCATTGAAATACGTTTCCGGCATTGCTTATTTACAGCTTGAACCAAATAACTACTTTTCGTTCTTACCGGGGAATGGAAGAACCACTGTTGGAGACAATTTTATCGTTAGATCTGCATACGGATCCGGTTTTGACCCAACAAAAATCCCGAATCATTTCAGCTTTGATTTCCTGACAAGTAATCAAGCCGGTTCAGGAATAGGGACTGATATAGGAATTAAATTAGGTTTATTTGGATCAAGAAGCGGACAGAGTGTATTGTTAATAGGTATATCCGCAACAGATATTGGCACAATAACCTGGAATACAAATGCCACTGAGCGCGTGGCAGATCATCTTTCTCGTGACATTGCGACGAATACTACGATCAAAGCCTTGAATGATTCTCTTTCTTCATTGAGTGGCAAGCTAACGCATGTGGCATCTTTCACTACACCGCTTCCGGCAATGTTCCGTGCAGGTGCGCAGTTTGATCTTGATGCAATTGGAATACAATGGGGAATATTTGTACCAAAGATAGCAATGGAATATTCAACCGGTTTAACAAATATTGTCGGCAGTTTAAAGACAGGGAGATTAGGAGCCGGCTTGACACTTGAAAAAACCGGAAATATAGGTCTCAGGTTAAACGGAGGGTTTGTTGTCCAACAAAACGCAAATGATATAACTTTAGGTGTTGGAATTACGTTGTTTAATTTTCTTAATATTGATCTCGCTTCAGCGCATGTGGGGCAATTTTTTAAGTCTGGCAGCAAGCAGACAGATATTGCCTTGGGTATAAAAGCCGCGTTTTGAACGAAGCATTCCATTTTTCTGTTTTATTATGCTATAATAAAAGCAATAAACCGATACTTATGCCTGATATACAAAAGACACCGCCGCCGCCATTTAAAGTTGGAGGTACTATCGCTCCTCCGCCGATGAAAGTACCTGTAACACCTGTTACGGATCTGAATATTGATATTCCGGTTGTTGCGCTCAATGCAAAGGATTTTGCCTCGGATCAGGATGTTCGTTGGTGCCCGGGATGCGGCGATTACTCAATTTTAGCTCAGGTTCAGCGCACGATGCCTGATCTTAATGTCACACGACATCAGACGGTATTTGTTGCTGGTATAGGGTGCTCGTCCCGCTTTCCGTATTACATGAATACCTATGGCTTCCATGGTATCCACGGACGCGCTCCCGCTATCGCTTCAGGGGTAAAGGCAGCTAATCCAAGCCTGACTGTATGGGTTGCCACCGGTGACGGAGATGGACTTTCTATCGGAGGAAATCATACGCTTCACATGTTGCGTCGTAATTTCAACCTCAATGTGCTCCTTTTTAACAACAAGATTTACGGACTTACAAAAGGGCAGTATTCGCCAACATCAGAACACGGCAAGAAAACGAAATCTACTCCCGTTGGCTCAATAGATCATCCGCTTAATCCCCCGCTTTTTGCTATAGGCTGCGAAGCGACTTTTGTTGCACGCACCATTGACCGCGATCCGAAACACATGCAGGAAGTTATTAAACGTGCTGCATCTCACAGAGGTACTTCATTCATGGAGATCTATCAGAATTGCAATATTTTTAATGACGGAGCTTTCCTCGATCTTACGGAAAAAGATGTGAAGGAAGACCATATACTTTTTATTCGTCATGGGGAACCGATGATCTTCGGAAAAAATAAAGACAAGGCTATTGTTCTCGATGGTTTTAATCCAAAAGTCGTAAATGTCGCTGATGTCGCCGTCGATCAAATCGTAAAGCACGACGAAAAAAATCCTATCTTAGCAAGCATCCTTGCAAAAATGAGTGATATGGAAGGTTTCCCTACACCACTCGGAATTTTCCTTGCTGTAGAGCGTGCAACCTACGAAGACGAATTAGTTGATCAGATCACAAAAGCTAAAGAGAAATCGACCGGTGACCTGAAGAAGCTACTCAATTCAGGAAATACGTGGATGATCAATTAAAATAATATATATTTTAATGGGCGAGGC
>JANYLL010000260.1 GCA_025357895.1 Ignavibacteriota bacterium | reverse complement strand
CGAATGATACTCCCAATAACCTGATAAAAATATATCCATGCGCTTTCCGAAAGCGATATCTTGCGTGAACGAAGCCATTTGATGTTTCTCTCGACAAGTTGATCTGCAAGATCAAGATCTTTGTACTTTAAAGCTATCACAGTTTCGAGTCCTCGTATCTGCACTTCATAAGCAAGGAAAAAATTCTCATGATTCGTAACTTTGGCGATTTCAATTGTTTTCAAAGCAGCATCAGCATTCTCTTCGATAACTTCTAAAAGAGCTCTCGCAATAAGAACATTGATATAGATGGTCGGAGTTGTTTTTACCGACTGGTATTTCTCGATCTCTTCAACCATCCTGCGTGAAGTTGCATAGTCATGAGCTAAAAAAGCAACACGTATAAACTGCATAAGGAATAACACACCCCGTGAAGTTTCCGGAGTTTGTCCGTGGTAATATTTTCGGAATGTTGCCAGTCCTTCTTTTGCCTTGTCGCATTTCGTTGCAAGTTCATACGCGATCTGCAGCTCGACAACTTTTTCTCTTTCCGGCTCAAAGACAGACTTGTTCTCGCGGATCACCTTAAGAGAAAGCTGTAACCACTTAATTTGAATTTGCGGATCGGTGCGTTCGTAAACACAGGCTTTCCATTCCGACTGATAATATTCATATCGTGCAAGCGGATTTAAAGATGAAGAGGCGCATTTGGCAACTGGGTCCAAAAGTTGACGGGCATACTGCGACATTTGTGCAAGATTCATTTTCTTTCTTGCGGGAAGTCCGGCGATCCGAACAAATATTACTCTTATCCGAATATAAAGTTCATCATCAATCTGAGGATTTGCTTTTATCCGGTGCCATTTATTCCCATATTCTTGCATCAGATCCAGATCGATAACATCGACCGGAAAACCCCGCATATTCATGAACACATATTTGTAAAATTTCTCCAGAGCATATTTGTTGCGCTCATGAAGTAATCGCTTTTCTGTTCGATGCGCCTCTGTAACGAACGGACGGTAGAGATATCGTTTACGAAAAAAATTCATTGTTGAAAATTCTTCTCTCGGAGCGAGGATACGGACGCATTCATCTACAACTTCGGAACTGAGCCTGTATAAATTTTCCTGACTGATGCGAAATGCCTTAGCAAGGGTTTCGGATTCGGGGGGCGCATTTGCCGATACGGCAATGCGCTCGAAAAGCAATTGGGAACGCTCCGGCAAGCGGAAATCCTTCCGGATCTTCACTATCTCTTCTTCTGAAAGCGTTCGTAATAATTTGGCAAGCAGCATGCAGCGTAAATCTAAGAATAAGGAATAATACTATAGAATGCAAACTCCGATAAAAAGTTACTAATTGATGGCTATTATTTTAATAACCATATTTTTAAAGAAATCATCCTAAGGTTTTACTCATTCACGGTGTGGCTTATTTTGGGTCGTATTAGCTATATTTTCATCCATAGTCCAACAAAACATATCATAATCTTAAGGTTTTGCATATTCAGGGTATTGTTTTTCGTTTTACACTAAAGTATTTTTGCCTTTCGTTCGAAAGTGTCATGGCAAGCAGAAGACTTTTTTGCCAAATGAACCTGCTCCATGAAATGTAATCTGATCTATAAAAAGTATTTCCTAAAACAGCTATTGACCATGAAAAAAACTTTGACCAAAATTAATACAGCAATTAAATTACGCCATCTGTTTGTCATTGCCATATTTTTATTTTCGCAAAAAAGTTTTGCGCAGCACTTTCTTCAACTGGATGATGGCTTAGGTCATTACTCTCTTATTAGCGGTTCTAACACAGGCGGAACGTATACTCTTCCTCCGGGCGGAGGAACACTTCTGACATCCGGAAGTACATGGCTTACAGCCGGAAATATTCTAACAGGAGGTACGCCTTCAACTCCGAATGAATTTTTTGGTTCAAAGAATAATTTTGACGTTGCATTCAGATCGAATAATTTTACCCGGATGACTTTAGGTGCTAACGGATTTTTTAGTATCGGGGCTTCGCCAACTTATCCATTGTTTGTATACCACCCTGATGCAACAGGAACTCCGCCGACTTATACGCAGCTCATTCAAACAGATCTTAATCCGGCTGCAACAATTGGATTTAATAAAGATGTACTGCATCTGACTTCTAATTTATTTGGATCGTCATCGAACTTTACTGCAGTTTTAGATGGTCTCCGTCAGGAATGTTTTTTGCTTCCCACGTATACTGGCACCTTGGACTATGCTCAAGGAGGAAATTTTGCGATCTACGATCAATCTCCGACAACACTTGCCAACGCTGATGCAGTGATCGGGTCTATCTTTGCTCAGGGAGGCACAGCAGCAAATATCATCGGTGTGGCAAAAGCTGCAGGTGGGCAGGTTTATAATCTTGGAGCAGGAGTTATCAGTAATGCTCTTGCAACTTGGGGGTATTTATCAAATTCCGGTACAGGATCTATCACGAACGGATATCTTTTCTACGGATTCAATCCGGGAACAGCAGGCATTACCAATCTCACAGGAATATATCTCGAGCGTCTTACAGGTGCAACGAATATCAATGCCATTGTCTATGCACATCCGACATTACCGTTTGTAGTCAGCGGAGCAGGCAATGTCGGCATCGGAACATTTAATCCCGGCATTGGTGCAAAACTTTCTTTTGGACAAACTGCTGGAGCGCCGGCGGATATTTATTTCTGGGATAATGGTTTCCCAGCATCGAGATATGGATTCGGAATTCAACCTTCCGAATTACAAAACTTTATTCCCACAGGCTCGCACTTGTCATGGAATGGTGGTGGAGATTTACAGACCAGTGGCACGAACGAACTAATGCGATTAACAGGAACAGGTAATCTGGGTATCGGAACGCTGAACCCTACGGCGCGACTGCAGATTTCCCAATCAGTTACTACAAATCCTCCCGGAACAGTAAATCTTGAGCAAATACTTGGTGATATTTCACCTTCGGCAACACATACAAATGCGACACAAGGATTATATCTCAATAACACGGTACATACTTCGGCACAAAATTATTTTGCAAATCTTGTTGGCATTAGAAGTGAAACACAATTTAATGCTGATTATACCGGAACGGCGAGCTATACTCAATCAGGCAATTTTGCAATTTATTTCAAGGCTAATTCTCCGGGTTTATTGGGCAATGCAGATGCATGTATCGGCTCAACATATCTTCAAGGCTCCGGAAATATCACAACTGCTCATGGTGTTTACGGGCAAGTTCAGAATCTTGGCACAGGTACGATCACGACGGCTTCGGCATTTACTGCCGGACTGATATCCTCAGCAGCCGGACCTGTTACTAACGGATATCTTTACTATGCTATTAATCCCGGCACCGCAGGCATGACGAATTTGACCGGACTATATATTGAGCAGCTAACCGGCGCGACGAATATCAATGCCATCCTCTACGCACATCCGACATTACCGTTTGTCGTAAGCGGAACAGGAAATGTCGGTATCGGTACAGCAATTCCGGGAACGGGCGCAAAGCTTTCCTTCGGAGCATCTATTGGAAGTCCTGCAAATATTTTCTATTGGGATGGGGGAGTTGCAACCTCACGATATGGAAATGGTATGCAGGTTTCCGAACTACAAAATTTCATACCGACGGGTTCGCATTTTTCCTGGAATGCCGGCGGAGACTTGCAGCCAAGCGGAACGAATGAAATTATGCGTCTAACGTCATCTGGCAATGCGACCTTTGCTGGGTGGGGTTCATTTGCGAGTTCAACAACGGCTTCTGCTCTTACGACTTTGAATACGGGTGCACAGGTAGCCGGTGCTACAGGAGCATCAATTTCAAACACGGCAACGAGCAACACGGGTGGAATTAATAAAATCGGATTAGCTGTCACTTCGACCGGTGCATGGACAGGCGGTGCGTTTGCCAGCAACTATGGAATCCAACTGAATGTATCGGGTGCCAATGCCGGATTCAATGAGGATATCATCGGTACAGGCTCCAGTTGGTATATAAATCCCACCGGCGGAGCAACATTTAGTGGACTCTTAGTTCAAGGTCCGGCTGACGTCAATAACGGCGGTGCTAATAATATCAATATTGGGGCAGGATTCTATACTGGGAACATACTACTTGGTACGGGAACGAATGGAACCGGCGCCAACCTGACCATTGGTAATATTCTCGGCACAACCTCCATTAACGGCAGCAATTGGGGTGTTACGACAGCAGGCGCAGGGACGTTTGTATCTGTTAGCGCCAATAATTTAAAAGGAGCTGCTGCTAATAAATATGCGGAGCACCATACGATTGCAGCAGCCGAGATTGTGGTTAATAGCATCGTCGTCACGAATACCGATGTTGCCGGCGGAACTTCAGTTATTATAGCCACACTGGTTAATGGAACCGGGGGGTTTGTAAAAACGGCATCAGCCGGTGCCGGAATAGTTACGATCAGCTTTAATGCGGCTCCTACTGCAGGTGACATTGTAAATTATATTGTAGTGAATCCGTAACAGAGTGAACGTCTGAAATAGACGATATTATAAAATGATGTTATTCTGAGGCCGTTGCAGCGACTGAAAAAAAACTTGATATTTCTATCAGTCTGAGTGGGTTGCAGAAGTATGCTGAGAAGTCCTAATGGTCAGGGGAATAATTAGCAGCTTTTGCGATCCTTCGGGTTGGTGAAAAGGAAGGTCGTTCAACCGGTCGCCGCGCCGACCTCAGATATGACGAGAAAAAAGCTTAAACTTCAAAGATTAAAGCCTAAAGTTTACAAATGAGGATTGGAGATGCATACGGTCGCCTGCTTCACGAGATTTGGTATTTCTATAAGCTTTGAACTTTTGTTTTTTACCCAGCCCTCCCAAAAATTCCGTATATTTGTACCAAATAATTCTGAAGGTATGCCCAAACCGTCGGATTCCCGTGTACAAATTATATTTCTGACCAAATATGAAACGTATTTATCTGCCTTTC
>JANYLL010000167.1 GCA_025357895.1 Ignavibacteriota bacterium | reverse complement strand
GTTACATCAATCACTCGGATACAAAACACCGTTCACATGTTACCAAAAAGCGGCATGAGTTCAGTCAAAACCACCTTAACTACAGTCAAAAACTGTCCTGAAGATGGGGGACATCATATGGTTCGAAGTGTTTACCTTTTGAGATAGGAAATCAGGAAAATAATAAATGATTTCTGAATTTACTCATAATTCATCATTCATCATTCATAATTGTCCCGCTCACCATCCCTGGCTTAAGGCGCGGCTATCGAACGGATACACATCGCTTTTGATGATATTGGTTTTCCAATATAGAGGTTCGAGATTTTGCAGTCCGTCAAACCCTGTCATTGATACCGGCCTGATGTGATCGATGTGCCATCCGTACGCACTTTCCTCATCACCGTAATCCAGGAAACGAATAATATGTCCGAAGGGATCGCGGCGCCACATCGTAGCATCATATCCACGAATAGACTCTCCTCTATTCCAAACGGCTCTGACAGTTGCATGATCAAAGGGGATTCCCCTTATATTTGTATTAGGTTTTCTAGGCATAACTAAGGCTAATGTTTGTTTAAGGCACTACTAATATAATACAAAGATATCCAAAATCCAAATTTAAATTGAATAAATCTTCAATATTTTTTCTTCCTACATTCCTCCACTCCTTACTACTTACTATAATAGAATGAGTTGCTGTTAAAGAAGGATGCGAAAGTTTTTTTGGAAGAGAGCAGGAAAATACGGTTACTTCTGAATTGGAGTCGTTAGATCTTAGGTTCTCTCTCCGGCTTTGATCTGTGCCTTTACCTTCCGCCACTCTAAGATCACCATTGTAATTACAAATACACTAATGCACATCAGAATAAATATTCCCCAATAAAAATGGACGCTTAGGCGGTAGAGTTCAAGCGAGAACATTAGCCCGAACCCGATACATGCTGCGGGAAAGACCCAAAGCTTTTCTTTTAAGAGTCCATAGACAAGCAGAACTTTAATAATGCCATTGACAAGGAGATAGATGGCAACAAGCACAGCAACACTTATATGAAATGCATGCGCAGTTTCGCGGATAAAATCTGCTTCGGGATTATTCCCTTCATGCTTTCCGAATAAGAACCGCGTCATCCAGCGATACGCATTCCCCAGCGTTCCGGGTTCGAGAAATATCACGGCAAGTCCGCCCAAAAGCTGCAACGCACCATCCAAGCCCTTGATAAAAAGGCTTATCCAAAATGCACGGTGTACAAATGATTTATCTTTTTGCATTACATAAGTAAAGCTATAACAGGCGAAAAAAATCCATACTTAATTTAATTTGCGTATCGCTGCGTTCAAAGCAGTTGCAAAACTTACCCAGAGGAGATATGGGATCTGGAGATATGCTGAAAGGGGATCGATTGTATAAAACAGAATTATCATAACAATTATTGCAATCCACAGCAACATGATATCTATTAGCGCACCTGAAATTTTTCGGAAGTAAAAGAAAATAAAGCTCCAGGCAAAATTCAGTAAAAGCTGCAGCCCGAATATCATCAATGCATTCGTTCGCGCATCGCCGGATGGTGATTGCCAGATCACATACAACGAAATGCCCATCAGGATATAAAGCACCGTCCAAACCGGAGCAAATAAATAATTTGGTGGGTTGAATGATGGTTTCTTAAGCGTTACGAACCAGGTTTTAATACTACTCGAAGTTGCAAAGCTCGATACGCCTCCGACTGCTAAGGGAATAACGATACAAAGAATTAGAACTGGTATGCTCATGAGGTAAATTCTCCTACCAGATCGATCTTCATCGGTACTTCCGCCTTAATAGTATTCGACGGTACACTTTTATTTCCTGCAAGATCGTATGCGCGGATATAATACTCGTAACTTCTGCCCGATGTCGTAACGTTATCGGTGTACATTGTAACTGTGACGGAATAATAATGCTCGAAAGTTTTTCCGCCGTCACCGGAGCGCCAAATTTCATATCCTGCAATTGCTTCGTTATCGGTCGCTTTTTCCCAGTTGAGGCGAATTTGATTTGTGCGCGAAAGAAATTTCAGAGGTTCGGCTGATTCCCAT
>JANYLL010000252.1 GCA_025357895.1 Ignavibacteriota bacterium | reverse complement strand
CCAATTATTCCGGATTTATATAAGATGCTTAAATAAGTACTATGGGAATATCCGGATTTCATCATAAACCCTCCGAACCAATTATACATTTCGAACCTGGAACCAAGCCCATAGCCAGCCAAAGGTGAATTGATAATAGCTTGCATAACATATCGCCACTCAACATATCTGCCATATAAAGAAGCATCCGTTTTAGGGTGAACAACACTTAAAAATTTTGAGCCAATAAATAATATTCCTATTTGGATGACATGAATATAAAAATAACCAAAAATGAGAAAAAAAACTCCGAAAATAATAAGCATTAAGATAAACTTTAATCCTTGTTTTCTTTCAACCCTATTTCCGAAAAAAATAACGAACGGAATTAAGGGGACAACAGCAACCCATGATGTACGGGCGAAAGATAATAACATACTGATAACCGAAAGAAAAAATCCCCCTAAAAGCAATAATCGTCTCCTATCGCTTATTATCATTGCAAGAGAAAGAAAAACAAACATCATAAAAACTCCGCTGACAGGATCAAGACGTCTTACTCCAACTTGAAAAAGGAAGAGGGATTGTGTAAAACTTTCCTTAACTTTCACAACCTCCGCTATAAATACTGCCCCCCACCAAAAGATCAGACAGCGGGAAAGAAATTGTTCCGGATGTAAATCTTTTTCAACTATTTCTGAATAATAAATAGGTAATAAAAATAAGGGTGACCATAAAAGAAGCTCACGAATCCAATATTCAAATTCTATTTCTCCGTTGCCAACACCAATTAATCCTATACACGCAGACCAAAGTAAAGAAATAGCAAATGGGATAAATAGCGCACTGTTAGTTAGTGTTTGCCTTTCCATGAATTTGCGTTTTACTAAAATAATAATAAACCCGCCACCGTAAACTGCTGCTGCAATAAAAGCAAGTATTACCTTAGATTCATATAATTGAAGAAGAAAAATGATGCCCAAAGTGGCCGCAAACCGCAAGCGGACATCACCAAAAAAAAGATATGCAAAGTATATACCACCAGTCGCTATGAGAATATATAATAGAATATTATTTACAATACAAAATAAAAAGAGCGACAGTACTAAAAACAGAAAAGCAACCACAGATAATTTTTTTATATTATTCTGCGGAGTTTCGATCGACAAAATGTTCAATATAGAAGTCATATGGATATTTTCTATATTGTTGAAAATTTCTGTTTCAGCGTTAATATCCCCATTCCCGTAACGGGTAACAGCGCTGAAAAAATGTAGATCTGGTAGCGGGGAAGAATAAATGTGGAGACGATAATAACGCAATAATACAAAAAAAAGATACTGTATAGGGAAAAAATACTGAAATTTCCTGATGTGCGGGAATTTCGGAATAAAGCTATCATTCCCAAGATGCTCGGAATGATAATGGCCATCATGAGTATAAAATATAAAGGGTTTCGCGAAGCAGTATGGTGATAGTCAATAGTCAACAGAGAGAATATTTTTATTGCACTAAGTTCAGCAAAGCGGGCAGGGTGATCATGAATGAATGCTAACACTTCATGGTGAAAAATACTATCTGCCCGGAGATCGAAATTTTTATCGTAAGTAAGTGAATCTAAGGCGCGGATAACCTTGGGGTATTGATTGGAATTTTCCCAGACCGAGTTGCCGATAGCATCATAGGTAGAGCCGCTTGCGTAGAGATTGTTGCCCCTCCAGATCTCATGCCAAGGGTGATCTACGATAGGCACGAATTTTCCGAAAAGGAAATAGTTGCGAATAGTCCAAGGAGATATTATTGCGGCAAATATGAAAACCGCCGGAATTATCAAACGCAAAGAATTTATTTTTTTCTTATTTATATGAGCAAGAATACCGGCAGCAATAATCAGAACTGCGCCGATAATAAGAAATTCGCTACGTAAAAGTGTCATTATTGCTGCTGAAAATCCCAACAGAATAAAATTTTTATTTGAAGGATTCTGTACAGATCGAATAGCACAACCGAGTGTTAGAACCACAATTAGTTGATACAACGATGAACCTGAAAACGTAGTGACTGCAAAAGCGGCAGGAAAAAAGAATACGGCGATCAAAGAACTGATACGAGACTGATTTTCAGAACTGAATAACTTAGCTGTATGGAATACAGCTAAGGGGATCAGAGAACTATAGAGCGCACCAAGCAGCATAATAATCCATATCGCAACCGGTGTTTCACCAAAAATTTTATAAATAAAAAAAATCTGATAGGGATTGATCGGAGGCATGAATGCTCCTTCAAATTGCGGTGGCTTTTGCATCAATGCAATACGCTGGGGGTCAAGAGAGGCGTATGGCCAGTGCATTGCAAAGCCATGACCATGATATAAATTATCTGCGATAGCTCCGTGCTCATACATTTCAGGATGCTGAGGATTTCCGGCAACGATAATAATTCCGAGGCGAATAAATAAGGCAGTGACCGTCACTCCGAATAAGAATCGGCTGCGCGTAGAGGAAAATATCCATCCGGATACTATGAGAAAGATCTTTTTCACCGCAAATGCTGCATTCTTTATAATCCCAATTCCGCCTTATCACGGCGAAAACGGATTTGGGCACGATGAAAGTTTGAAACACCGACTACCACCATTGAAGTCAGCACAAAACTTCCGAGCAATGCGATCAGCAATTGAACGGAGCGTTTCGGACGTGATTTTTTCTGAGGCGGTAACGCTTTATCGAGCACGATATACGAAAGCGATAAACGGGTTTCATCAAGTTTAGCCTGTTCATACGATGGAAGCATGAAGGCTTTCAATTTCGATTGGATTTCTACTTCGCGCGTCAGGCGCAAATAATCAAGGGCTACATCAGGCATGACGTTCATCGGGACGAAATAGGTTGATGCATTTCTGTCCATTCCTGTTTTCAGATTATCAAGTTTTGATTTTAATTCCAAAAGCTGGGCACGAAGGACATTTGTTTCTGCTGCCTCAGATCCATAAAGCTGTTCTGCGTTATTTAATTGAATCTCTGTTGTATATCGTTGCTGCTCTAAAACACCAAGAGCAGTTAACTGCGCTGCAGCTTGTGTTTTGAGTTCATAGACACCATATTTTTTCTGGAACATACCCAGATCTCTCTCTGCCGAATCTAAATCATTTAAAAGCTTACTGAATCGCTGTTCGATATAGGTGCGGTTAAATTTTGCCTCTTCAATAGCAAGTTTTGAGTTAACGGTATTCATCTCTTCAACGAGACGATTAGCAACATTCGCTACTCGTACGGGATCGGTATCTTCAAATGTTATTGCAATATTTCCTTCTTCCAAGATATCAGCAGTAGCATGAGAACCGAATTCTTTGATAGCGTCTTCCATCGAAGTAAGTTCATAGATCTTCATAAAACCAAATTCTCTTACAAGCTTTTCCTGTACTTCACGGCTTGCAATCAGTGCAAGGGGGCTATATGTTCCATCACCTTTACTTTTGCCTGCAAGTGAGGTCATCCCAAGATCTTTGATCGTGCTTGAAATTCCTGAAGATAATCCTTCGAGCAAGCCGCCACCGCTTTTACGAGCAGGCATCACGTTCGCTTCTGCCTTATACCATACTTTAGCAAAGCCGAAAAGATAAACGGCTGTTCCGATTGTTACCAGAATTGTGGTAACAATAATGAGCCACTTATATCGTAGAAGCAACGAAACATTTTCAACCCAGGCGCGACGTGCGGAATTCATTGGCACCTGTTCGGATATCGTACTTGTCATTAGTGATCGAATATAAAAATTAACGTACAGATCTTAAAACAAAAGCCGCCCTCCGATACCGAAAAAACCATAAGGTTTTTCTTGAGGATTAAGCGGGGCGCCCTCGAGATAGTTGACACTTTTGGAATATCCACGAACGAAGAACTTTAATCCCCGCCAAAGTTCGTACTGCATTGTTGCATCGAGTATCAATGCATTGACCCGTCTTCCATTGAGGATCTTATATGTTCTGATTCCGTCATCTGGATTAACCGTAGAGAGTTCAAAATTTGCACCTGCATTATAGATAAGTTTTCCGGTGCTGTCATAGATATTCTCTCCGCGTTTAACGAGAGTAAGATCGAGCTCAAGAGATAATTTTTCCGATGGTGCCCAGCGAATCTGTCCCCAGTAACTCATAGCATTTGGTCCGATCGCAGCACCGAGGATCTGCCCGCTTGTCGAAAAAGTATTTTGCGAATTAAAATGTGAATATGTATAAGGCTCGACACGGGTATGCTCAAACGATACGTCCACATCTTGCAACCCAAAAGGTGCAGCCCACATTCCGCCAAGCTGCCAGGCAAATTTATTTGACCAAAAGCCGGAGCCGATCTTGCTTGCGACCACATCGTCAATAAGGCCTTGTCCCCGGATTTCAATTCCATTTGTAATACGCCACCGAAGATGCGCACCGAGCAAACCGTTATCACGGTCGTTAATTGAAGCTTCTACTGTTTTTAAAAATGTAAATGGGTTAAGGTAGGCAAAATCAAAACGGCGGGAATAGATAACCATGTCGGTAAATCCTAACTCAATATCTTTGCCAATGAGAAATGTCAAATCATGCAACGTCAAAAACTTCGGGTCAATGTAAGCGCCCGGACCGAAAGCAAAAGAATTCGTCGGGTCAGCACCGGCACTAAAACGTGCTTCACCTAATAACGAAGCAACCATTGCCTGATATCTCACTGCACCGGCATGTGCTGCGATGCTTACAAAATCCGGTTGTTGAACGTTGGGAGAAAGAATGATATTATTGCCTTGATAACTTCCTCCGAATGCAATTGCTTCGCGCGCAATTTTTGCTGTGAACCAATCATAATTATAGTTGATCTCAGCACTGGTATTATCGTAAAATGTATGTGTATAGAGCGCAAAATTTTTATTTTGAGCGATCGAGGGATCTTCGGCAGCTATGGAAGAATCTCCAAAGTTTTGACCATTGGTTGTCTCCATAAAAAAACCGACATGTCCGGAGAGCGTGCCTGTAATTCTGCCGCCTATGAGACCCAGTTCGGCATGTGCGGATGTGGGCTTCGTACGCTGACGATATTCCAAACTCGCAATTGTATGGAGCTGTAGATCGGAAAGAGTCGAATCATCTTTCCACCGGTAAATGTATTTATCTTTATCTGTTGAAATCCCCTCAAAAAAAAGCGGATCGGCATCTTGTGCCGGAAATATTGTCACAGCGTTGTAAGGCTCACGGGAATAGGTGCGAAGAAATTTTCTTCGCAGCGCGTTTTCCCCGGATGATAATTTTGTTGAATCCACCGATTCAAGAAGAGTTACCACGCCATTCTCCGTGATGGGAAGCTCTGCTTCGGAGAACCCATCAATAAGACCCTGAACAGAAAGATGCCGTAAGAATGGATATACTTCTTCGCCGATAGGCACTTGCACAATTCCGCGATGTGCCAAGGAGGTAAGATGCTGAGCATATAATGGCAGAGTAGATGCTATTGTAGCACAGAAAGTAAAAACTGAAAGTAGTAGTCTCATTATTTATGGTCTCTTTATAACAATGTAAAGAGTAATAATACCAACTATAGCTCCTACGACTGTTGCTATAATAGATACTTCCGTTGAAGTTACCCGCAGCGCATAATCATCCGGATAAAGTTTTGCTTTCGGCACATAGATTTCATCTCCCGGTTCGATCGTAGTCTCTTCCGGTTTAGCCCACATTCTTGTCCGGGCTTTAATGATACGTGTACCTTTGATCACGGCTCCTTCAGCAAAACCGCCTGAAGCGTTGATATAATAATTTATGCCGGCACCTTCATGAAAGGGAATATAACCTCCGCTTCCTACATATCCCCAAACATAAACGGTAGTCGGAGTAGGGGGAATAGATATAACATCACCATCGCGAAGGGTCACATCAGCAGAGGCATCATTTTTTTCGAACAACCGCTTCATATCAGTTGCAACATACCCCTCGCGTACTTCTGTGAGAACGCGGAAATTTGCCGTATCTTCTACTGCAAGATTTGAAAGTCTGCCGACAAGTTTTGCCTCATCCTCTTTTGTAATATCTTTATTATCAATATCCAAGCGTTGTCTTGTGATCGTTCCACCTGCAAGAAAAGCATAAGGAGTAAAGCCTCCGGATTGTCTGATGACATCCGATAATTTTGAATTTATCCGATGAATAGGGTAGACTCCGGGATGAAGAACTTCACCTTTAACTACGACTCGGGATAATTCGCGGAGATCAGGATTATCGCGAATAAAAATTCTATCGCCGGCTTCTAATTTTATATCCGGAGCGCGTCCTGATTTAATCGCAGCGCAATCGAAGATCTGAGTCGTATAGCTTTCGCCGTTTAACGACATTCGTGTAAGTTCGACATGAGAGAGGTCCGCAGTCTGAACAGGACCCAATGCTGCCATTACCATACCCCAAAGCGAATCGCCTTCGATAAATTCAAAATCCTGTGGAGAATTAACTGCACCATATACGCCCACTTGTCCTGTGAGGTGCTTATTGAACGGAACATAGATCACATCGCCTTCGCGCATAAGCGGGCAGAAACGCGGATCACGTGTTGCATAGAATCTCGGAATATCGATTCTGTCGGAGGTCCCATCACTATGAGTCACAGTTATATTTCGTTTGCTTGCGGTTTTCTCATTGCCTTCGCCAAGGTAGGGGCGAAGCTTGTCTTGTTCGCGTTTGCGCTTTTCGAGTTCGCGCTGGAAAGATTCATCACCGATAATTGTACTATGTTGTGCAGGCCTATCAGCTACACTAATAGCAACGGTTGCACGCGTTCCGCCGGTATAGGTATAGACTCCCGGAGCAGTTACTTCACCCAGAACAGAAACGAAGATTCGACGCGGCTGTGTAAGAGAGAGAGTAAAAAGATTTTGAGTTGAATCAGCAACCGATTTTGATTTCTTGAACAGCGTGATCACATGAGCGCGCACTTCATCTTTTAGTTGTTCCAAAGTTTTCCCCTTGATGGAAAATTCTCCGATGCGAGGGATAACTAATAGTTGATCTGCCGATACCATCAGCTGCTGAGCGTCGTTGCTTGTCCAGGAACGATATTGAAGTACGTCTCCGGGTCCCATTCTATATTCATGGGGATTGACTGCTCCGTCAAAGATCATTGCTTCCGGAGAAATTTGGGCTGAAGCTTTATCCGGGACTGATCCCGATAGAGTCGGAACAGTCATTGAAGAAGAAGATGAAGAAGAAGGTGCTGTCAGTTGAGCGTGCACTTTACTATCAATGCAGACTATTCCTAAAGCAATAAAAAGATATTTATAAAATCGAGAGATCATAGAATCGAATGTTAAAATTTTTCTTTGAGCACTGTAAGTATGCGCTCACTTGCTTTGCCATCCCACAGTTCAGGAATGGAAGCCTGTTTCCATTTGCCGTCAAATGCTTTCTTTGAAAATGCAATGATCTTCGCACTATCAAGTCCGGTCATCTCATTAGTGCCTTCTTCGATAGTCACCGGTCGCTCGGTATTCTCACGAAGAGTTATGCACGGCACTCCAAGCACGGTCGTTTCTTCCTGTATGCCGCCCGAATCAGTCAAAACAACTGCAGCATTGTCCTGCAATGACAAGAAAGAAAGATAGCCGACAGGGTCTATCAACTCTAATCCTGAAATTTTCTCTACACGATCGGTAAGATGAAATTCTTCCAATTTCTTCCTTGTACGCGGATGAACAGGAAAAATGATCTTCGGCGCATAGCTTTGCATTTGCTCGAATAATCCTACAAG